>NZ_JBHYJX010000018.1:0-6775 GCF_042740985.1 Streptomyces sp. NPDC058985
ATCGTGGGCCCCGGCGCGTCGATGTCGGCCGGTGCGGTGCCGGACTCGGCTCTCAGGCCTTGCTCGTCCGCGTCGTCTTCTTCGCGGCGGGCTTGGCGGCCTTCTTGGCCGTCTTCGCCGCGGTGGAGGTCTTCGCGGTGGTCTTCTTCGCCGCGGCCCCCTTGGGAGCGGCCTTCCGTACGGCCGGGTCCGCGACCGACTTCGTCGCGGTCTTCTTGGCGGTGGCCTTGGACGCCACCGTCTTCGCCGCCGCCTTGCGCGGGCTCCGCACGGAGGACGCGTCGCTGATCCGGTCGGCACCGAGCACGTCCCGCAGGAACTTGCCGGTGTGGCTGGTGGCAACCCCGGCGACCTGCTCGGGCGTGCCCTCGGCGACCACCAGGCCACCGCCGGCCCCGCCCTCGGGGCCCATGTCGACGACCCAGTCGGCGGTCTTGATCACGTCGAGGTTGTGCTCGATGACGATGACCGTGTTGCCCTTGTCGACCAGGCCGGCCAGGACCGTCAGCAGCTTGCTGATGTCCTCGAAGTGCAGACCGGTGGTCGGCTCGTCCAGAACGTAGACCGTGCGGCCGGTGGAGCGGCGCTGCAGCTCGCTGGCGAGCTTGACGCGCTGGGCCTCACCGCCGGACAGGGTGGTCGCGGACTGGCCGAGCCGGACGTAGCCGAGGCCGACGTCCTTGAGCGTCTTCATGTGCCGGGAGATCGCGGGGACCGCCTCGAAGAAGTCGGTCGCCTCCTCGATCGGCATGTTCAGGACGTCGGCGATGGACTTGCCCTTGTAGTGGACCTCCAGGGTCTCCCGGTTGTACCGGGCACCGTGGCAGACCTCGCACGGGACGTAGACGTCCGGGAGGAAGTTCATCTCGATCTTGATCGTGCCGTCGCCCGCGCAGTTCTCGCAGCGGCCGCCCTTGACGTTGAAGGAGAAGCGGCCCGGCAGGTAACCGCGGACCTTTGCCTCCGTCGTCTCGGCGAACAGCTTGCGGACGTGGTCGAAGACCCCTGTGTACGTCGCCGGGTTCGACCGCGGGGTGCGGCCGATGGGCGACTGGTCGACGTGCACGACCTTGTCGACGAGGTCGTCGCCGTCCACGCGCGTGTGGCGGCCGGGCACGCTCCGGGCGCCGTTCAGCTCGCGGGCCAGGTGCGTGTACAGGATGTCGTTGACCAGGGTCGACTTGCCGGAGCCGGAGACACCGGTGACGGCCGTGAAGACGCCGAGCGGGAAGGACACGTCGATGTCCTGGAGGTTGTTCTCCCGGGCACCGTGCACGGTGAGCTGCCTGGACGGGTCGTGCGGGCGCCGGATGTCGGGCAGCGGGATGGCCTTCCTGCCGGACAGGTACAGGCCGGTCTGCGACTCGGCGTTGTCGAGCAGTCCCTTGAGGGAGCCGCTGTGTACGACCTTGCCGCCGTGCTCACCGGCGCCTGGGCCGATGTCGACGATCCAGTCGGCGACCTTGATGGTGTCCTCGTCGTGCTCGACGACGATGAGGGTGTTGCCCATGTCGCGGAGCCGGACCAGGGTCTCGATCAGCCGGTGGTTGTCGCGCTGGTGCAGGCCGATGGACGGCTCGTCGAGGACGTAGAGCACGCCGACGAGTCCGGAGCCGATCTGGGTGGCCAGCCGGATGCGCTGGGCCTCGCCGCCGGAGAGAGTGCCGGCCGCGCGGTTCAGCGAGAGGTAGTCCAGGCCGACGTCGACCAGGAAGCGGAGTCGCTCGTTGACCTCCTTGAGCACGCGCTCGGCGATCTTCTTGTCGCGGGCGCTGAGCCTGAGCTCGCCCAGGAAGTCGGCGCAGTCGCTGATGGACATCGCCGAGACCTCGGCGATCGACTTGCCCATGACGGTGACCGCGAGGACGAGGGGCTTGAGCCGGGTGCCCTCGCAGGTGGGGCAGGGCACCTCGCGCATGTAGCCCTCGAAGCGCTCGCGGCTGGCGTCGCTCTCGGCCTCGCTGTGCCGGCGCTTGACGAAGGGGATGGCGCCCTCGAAGGCCGTGGTGTACCGGCGCTCGCGGCCGTACCGGTTGCGGTAGCGGACCTCGACCTGGGTCTTGTGGCCGTACAGCAGGGCCTTGCGGGCGCGCAGCGGGAGGCCCCCGAAGGGGATGTCCGTGCGGAAGCCGAGCGCGTCCGCGAGGGCGCCGATCAGCCGGCCGAAGTAGTCCTTGGTGTGCCCGTGCGACCAGGGGTGGATGGCGCCCTCGTCGAGGGACTTGTCCTCGTCGGGGACGATCAGCTCCGGGTCGACCTCCATGCGGGTGCCGATGCCGGAGCAGTCGGGGCAGGCACCGAAGGGCGAGTTGAAGGAGAAGGAGCGGGGCTCCAGCTCCTCGAAGGACAGGTCGTCGTACGGGCAGTACAGGTGCTCCGAGTACATGCGTTCGCGCTCGGGGTCGTCCTCGGGGAGGTCGACGAAGTCGAGCACGACCATGCCGCCGGACAGGCCGAGCGCGGTCTCGACGGAGTCGGTGAGGCGGCGCTTGGCGGAGTCCTTGACGGTGAGGCGGTCGACGACCACCTCGATGGTGTGCTTCTCCTGCTTCTTCAGCGTCGGCGGGGTGGAGAGCTGGATGGTCTCGCCGTCCACCCGCGCGCGGGAGTAGCCCTTGGTCTGGAGCTCCGCGAACAGGTCGACGAACTCGCCCTTGCGCTCGCGCACCAGCGGCGACAGCACCTGGAAGCGGCTTCCCTCCGGCAGCTCCAGGACCTTGTCGACGATGGCCTGCGGCGACTGGCGCGAGATCGGCCGGCCGCATTCCGGGCAGTGCGGCTTGCCGATGCGGGCGAAGAGCAGGCGCAGGTAGTCGTAGACCTCGGTGATCGTGCCGACCGTGGAGCGCGGGTTGCGCGAGGTCGACTTCTGGTCGATGGAGACCGCCGGGGAGAGCCCCTCGATGAAGTCGACGTCCGGCTTGTCCATCTGGCCGAGGAACTGCCGGGCGTAGGAGGAGAGCGACTCCACGTAGCGCCGCTGGCCCTCGGCGAAGATGGTGTCGAAGGCCAGGGAGGACTTGCCCGACCCGGAGAGGCCCGTGAAGACGATGAGCGAGTCACGCGGCAGGTCGAGCGAGACGTTCTTCAGGTTGTGCTCGCGCGCGCCACGGACGATGAGACGGTCGGCCACGCCGGTCCGCACCTTTCTTGAGAGAAGTGACAGGGGCGGGGCCCCCGTCTTTTCTCAGACTAGGGGGAGCCACTGACAACGCCGGTCGGATTCACCGGTTGTCAACAAACCCCGACTTCCCAGCATGCCCGACGCCGCCTCCGACCTTATAGCACGCACATTCGAATTGCGGGCATCGTCCACCACCTTCACCCGAAGGTGTGGTCCGGTCTAGGGTCAGCAGCATGATTGATCACGCTCATGACCTGGCGTCTGTACGTGACGCGACCGACCGGCTGCTCACCGCGGTCGGGAAACTGGACGACGCGTCCGTGACGGAGTCGTCACGGCTTCCCGGCTGGACCCGCGGCCACGTCCTCGCCCACCTCGCCCGTAACGCCGACGCCCTCGTGAACGTCCTCGAAGGACGCCCCATGTACGTCTCCGGCGAGGCCCGGGACGCCGACATCGAGCGGGACGCCCCGCGGTCCCTCGACGCCCAGCTCGCGGACGTCCGCGAGAGCGCGGCCGGTTTCCAGGCGGCCGCTGCGGCGCCCGCGGACTGGTCGCGCACGGTGGAGCTGCGCAACGGCGTCACCGACTCCGCCTCCCGGCTGCCGTTCCGGCGGTGGGCCGAGGTGGAGCTGCACCACGTGGACCTGGGCATCGGGTACGAGCTGGAGGATCTTCCGGCGGAGTTCACCGGGCGCGAGACCGACTTCCTCGCCGCCCGCTTCACCGGGCACCCGGACGTGCCGCCCACCCGGCTCACGGACGGTACGCACGCGTGGCGCACGGGCCGTGAGGCGGACGCGCCGGAGGTGACCGTGACCGGTTCCCCGGCCGATCTGCTCGGCTGGCTCGCCGGGCGCCGGGAGGGCACCGCGCTCACGGTGACGGGCGGCCCGCTGCCGGAACTCCCGCCGCTGTAGCCCGTACACCGCGGTCCGCGGGCCGCCTGCCGGAGCTAGGCTGGCCGTCATGACGTACAGCGGAGAGGTGACGGTCGGCGGACCCGCCGACGTGCACGAGCTCAAGGACCTGATGATCACCAAGGTCGCGGTCGGCCCGATGAACAACAACGCCTATCTGCTGCGCTGCCGGGCCACCGACGAGCAACTGCTGATCGACGCCGCCAACGACGCGCACACGCTGCTGGGCACGATCGGTGACGACGGCATCGCGTCCGTCGTCACCACCCACCGCCACGGCGACCACTGGCAGGCACTCGCCGAAGTCGTCGCCGCCACCGGCGCCCGCACCCACGCCGGCCGGTACGACGCCGAGGGCATCCCGGTGCCGACCGACGTCGCGGTCGACGACGGGGACACGATCAGGGTGGGGCAGGTGGAACTCACCGCCCGCCACCTGGTCGGCCACACGCCGGGTTCCATCGTCCTGGTGTACGACGACCCACACGGGCACCCCCATGTGTTCACGGGGGACTGTCTCTTCCCGGGCGGTGTGGGCAACACCCACAAGGACCCGGAGGCGTTCGCGAGCCTGCTCCACGACGTCGAGACGAAGGTCTTCGACGTGCTCGCGGACGAGACGTGGGTCTATCCCGGGCACGGCAACGACACCACGCTCGGCGCGGAGCGGCCGCACCTGCCGGAGTGGCGCACGCGCGGCTGGTGAGCGACGGGAGCGCGGCGCGGACACCCCGCGCTCGAACCGGCGTGCGCGCCCCGTGTGACGCGTTCGCGCACACCGGTGCTCTTCGCGCGCTCCCGGCCGGCCGGCGGGAGCGGTCCACTGAAGGCAGCCCCGCGCGGGATGACGGCTCCCGTGCGGTACGGGCCGCCGGTCTCCCGTTTTCCCGCCCCCGACCGGCGGGCTCAGGCCCGGGCCTGCCCCGTCCCGGCCAGCGCGGCGACCCGCTCCACGGCGAACGCGTATCCCTGCACACCGCACCCCGCGATGACCCCGTCGGCGCGCTGCGAGACGTAGGAGTGGTGCCGGAACGGCTCCCGCTGGTGGATGTTGGAGATGTGGACCTCCACCACGGGCAGCCCGTCGCAGGTGTTGAGCGCGTCCAGGACGGCCACGGAGGTGTGCGAGTAGGCGGCGGGGTTGATCACGATCCCGCAGTGGTTCAGCCGGGCCTCGTGGATCCAGTCGACCAACTCGCCCTCGTGGTTGGACTGCCGGAAGTCCACCGTGCCGCCGTGTGCCGCCGCCGTCTTCACACACAGGGCCTCGACGTCGGCGAGGGTGTCGGAGCCGTAGATCTCCGGCTGACGCTGGCCCAGCAGGTTCAGGTTGGGGCCGTTGAGGATCATGATCGGGGCGTTGGCCAGGGTGCGGGGCACGGTTCCTCCGGTCCGTGAGGGTGCGGCGGCCCTTGCGCGACCGCTGCTCGGCCCCCGGTCTATCACGGCGCCCCGACCGGCCGTCCCCTCCGTCTACGGATTGATCGCGAGCTCCAAGTACGCCGCGAACAGCACCAGGTGGACTCCTCCTTGGAGGGGGGTGGCCCGCCCGGGAACGATGGTCAGCGAGGCGACGACCACGGTCAGGGCGAGCAGCACCATGTGGATGGCGCTCAGGCCCAGGACCAGCGGCCCGGTGAGCCACACGGAGGCCAGGGCGACCGCGGGAATGGTCAGACCGATGCTCGCCATCGCGGAGCCGAGGGCGAGGTTCATGCTGGTCTGCACCCGGTCGCGGCGCGCGGAACGCACCGCGGCGATGGTCTCGGGGAGCAGCACCAGCAGGGCGATGATGACGCCGACCACGGCATGGTGCAGGCCGGCGGCCTCCACCCCGTCCTCGATGGTCGGCGACACTCCCTTCGCCAGTCCGACGACGCCGATCAGCGCCAGGGCGAGCATCACCAGGCTGATCAGGGCGGTGCGGGCGGACGGTGCGTGGGCGTGCTCCTCGACCGTGATCACTTCGCCGTGCCGGGTGATCGGCAGGAAGTAGTCGCGGTGCCGCACGGTCAGGGTGGCGATGAACAGGCCGTAGAGGATCAGCGAGGAGAGCGCCGCGAAGGTGAGCTGCACGGTGGAGAACTCCGGGCCGGGCGCGCTGGTGGTGAACGTGGGCAGCACCAGGCTGAGGGTGGCCAGGGTCGCCACCGTCGCGAGGGCGGCTCCGGTGCCCTCGGGGTTGAACGTGGCGATGCCGTGCCGGAGCGAGCCGACCAGGAGGCTGAGGCCCACCACGCCGTTGCAGGTGATCATCACGGCGGCGAAGACCGTGTCCCTGGCCAGGGTGGCGCTCTTGTCGCCGCCGTCCACCATCAGCGTCACGATGAGCGCGACCTCGATGACCGTCACCGCGACGGCGAGGACCAGGGAACCGAAGGGTTCGCCGACCCGATGGGCCACGACCTCCGCGTGGTGCACGGCGGCCAGGACGGCCATCGCGAGGACGACCGTCATCAGCGCCACCAGGGCTCCTGGCAGATCGCGTCCCCAGGTGAGGATCAGCAGCACCACCGCGGCCATCGGACTGATGGCCGTCCACTGTGTGGTGAGCTCCCTGGGACGCGTGATCATGCGGCGATCGTCGCAGAGGGCGACGTGCCCCGCATTCTCTGTCACACGGACCGGCGAGCGGGAAGCGGCGGGGGGCGCCACGCCCCCCCCCCCTCCCCGTGGCGGTCGCCGGCGACCCGTCTAACACCGACAGGGGGTAGGGCCCGGTGCGGTGACG
>NZ_JBHYJX010000018.1:6785-137599 GCF_042740985.1 Streptomyces sp. NPDC058985
GGTTATTTGGGCGCTTCGGTGGCTGGGGGGTCGGGCCCCCTATTTTGGTCCAACCGGGCCGGGGGGGGTGGACGCGGGGGGGGCCCCCCCCCCCCCCCCCGCTCCCGGTGGCGGTCGCCTGCGACCGGTCTACGACCGACTGGGGATCGGACCGTGTCCGGTCACGCTTCGACGCTGTCCTTCTCGGCGTCGTCGCTTCCGGCCACCGCTTCCGCCTCGGCCTGCTTCTTGGAGGCCCGCAGGCTGGTGATCGTGGTGATGATCAGGACCGAGCAGATCACGCCGAGCGAGACCGGAATGCTGATCTCGGGGACGTGCACCCCGGACTCGTGCAGGGCGTGCAGCACCAGCTTGACGCCGATGAAGCCCAGGATGACCGACAGGCCGTAGGAGAGGTGTACCAGCTTCTTCAGCAGACCGCCGATGAGGAAGTACAGCTGGCGCAGACCCATCAGGGCGAACGCGTTGGCCGTGAACACGATGTACGGGTCCTGGGTCAGACCGAAGATCGCCGGGATGGAGTCGAGCGCGAAGAGCACGTCGGTGGTGCCGATCGCGAGCATCACGACCAGCATCGGGGTCATGATCCGCTTGCCGTTCTCCTCGATCCACAGCTTGGTGCCGTGGTATCGGTCGGCGACACCGAAGCGGCGCTCGGCGGCCTTGAGGAGCTTGTTCTCCTCGAACTCCTCGTCCTCCTCGTCGGCCCGGGCCTCCTGGATGAGCTTCCAGGCGGTCCAGATCAGGAAGGCACCGAAGATGTAGAAGACCCACGCAAAGCTGGCGAGGATCGCGGCGCCCGCGGCGATGAAGATCGCCCTGAGGACCAGGGCTATGAGGACGCCGATGAGCAGCACGCGCTGCTGGTACTGCGAGGGCACCGCGAACTTCGCCATGATCAGGACGAAGACGAACAGGTTGTCCACGCTGAGGGACTTCTCGGTGATGAAGCCCGCGAAGAACTCGCCGGCGGGCTGGCCGCCGCCGAAGATGAGCAGGCCGACTCCGAAGAGGCCCGCGAGGACGATCCAGACGATCGTCCAGATTCCCGCTTCCTTGATCGATACGTCGTGCGGCTTGCGGCCGATGAAGAAATCGACCGCGATGAGGGCGGCGAGGCCCACGATGGTCAGGACCCACAGGGTCGCAGAAACTTCCACTACGCCTCCGGCAGTGCGTCACACGGCAAATGTCAGCGTCGTCGCTGCCGGAGGTCTCTTCCACCCCGGGTGTCCGGAACGCGCGACGCGTCCGCGGAACCCACGGGCCGACGCCCCGGGATCTGGCCTGATCCGTATTGACGGGGTCGCCGCACAGACAGGGAGTACTCCCCTCCGTACGGATGACAGTACCCCATTCCCCAAGGGAAGGTAAAGAGATTTGCAAATTACGCTCAAAAGCCCAGCTCGGGGCCCTTTACCCGCCCCACGAACGGCGGGCCGCCGCGACCTGAGCGAGGACCTGCTGGAGCACCTGGCTGCCGGGCGGCACGAGCGCCGGCTCGTACGTCCACGCATGTCCGACCCAGGGGTCGGCCAGGTGGTCGTCGGGCACCGGTGTCAGCCGGAGCAGTGAACGCCACAACGGGTCCAGCAGCGGCCCGTACCCCGCGGACTCCTCCCGGTCGGCGACCATCATCAGGTGGACGCCGACGGCCGGCCCCTCGTCGGCGAGGTAGCGCAGCTGGTTCACCGCCCGGTCGTCGAAGCCGTGCGGGAAGTCGTTGACGATCAGGAGCTGCTGGGAGGTGTCGACACCGGGCGGCAGCGCGTCGGGAGCACCGCCGCGCAACGCCATCTGCACCAGGTCGACGCGCTGGGTGAGGCGGGCCAGCACGTCCGCCGTCCCTGCCGCGCCGAGGGCGGGCGGGGCGGCGAGCACTCCGGTCTGCACGAGGGGTGCCAGCGGCTGGGCACCGGATCCGGCCGGGTCGATGACGTGCACGGTGAACTCGCCCGCCGGGTACACGGCGAGCAGCCGGGCCGCGTGCGCGACCGCCGTCTCCAGGCCGAGCCGCCGCGTCTCGTGGGAGTCCGAGACCGAACCGTCGAGCGAGGCGGAACGCCCGCTGTCGATCCACAGACCGCGCTCCAGCGGCAGCCGCATCAGCAGCGGGATGCGTACCCGGTCGGCCTCCGGCAGGTGGAGATCGCCCAGCCGCAGGGCCATCGGTATCTCCATGGGGACGCGGTAGGCGTGCCAGACCGGGTTGTCCCAGCGCGCGAACGCCGCGGGGAGGGCGGGCTCGACGACCTCGGCCTCGGCGACCAGCTGGGCGACGTCCCGGTCCAGGACCTCCCTGGCCTGGGCGACCAACTGGTCGTGCCGGGCCCGTGCCGCCTCGCGGGCGGCGTCTCCCTGTCCACCGATCCGGCTGCGCGGGTCGGAGAGGGCCTGGTCGAGTTCCTTCTCCATGCGCGAGTCGGCGAAGTCGACGGCGCTGCGGTACGCGGCCGTGGTGCGGGACAGGTCCTCGAACATGCCCCACACCTGGTTGTAGAGCCGCTCCTCCATGGACCAGCCGGTGGCGTCACCGGCGACGGGCCGGGCGGGCCGTCCCGGTTCGGACGGGGGCGCGGCCGGCGGAGGCGGAGGCGGGGCCGCGTTCTGACGGCGCGGGTGGCTGTAGTCGATGGGGCCGCCGCCGGTGGGCGTGGACGCCTGGCCGGCCGATGCGGGGTCGCCCGTGCCGCCCCGATGCGGCTGCTGTGCCCCGTGCTGTCCCGGCCCGCCGGGTGTCTGCGGGCCGGCAGGGCTCTGGGTGTCGTACGGGGACACCGGCGATGCGGGGCCGGGCGTGCCCTGGGGTGCGGCGCCGTGGTCGGGACCGTGCGCCGGGGCGGCGGTCTGACGGGGGCGGTCGGCGTCCGCCGCGCGGGCCGGAGGGGCGGGCACCGAACGGGCCAGCCCGCGCGCCACCGCCTCGTGGATGGTCCCGGCCAGCTGGTGGGCCTGGGACAGGTTCTGGTCGGTGAGCAGTTCGGCGAGGCCGCCCGCGTAGCCCTGGCCGACGGCGCGCACCTTCCACGCGTCCTGGCGCCGGTAGAGCTCCAGGGCGACGAGCGCGGACTCGCGGTCCAGGCCGGTGACGGTGTAGCTGGCGACTTCGTCGCCGTCGAGGTCCGTGACCGCCACGAAGGGGGCGGCGACGGCTCCGAAACGCACCGGGCCCTGCCCGGCGGCGGGCAGGGCGAGCAGCACGCTCACGCGGTGCACGGTGTCCGGGAGTGCGTCCAGGTCCACCGCGAGGCGGTGCTCGGCGGCCGCCTGCCGGGAGACCTCCAGGCCCGGCAGGGTGGGGGTGCCCAGGTGGGCCACCCACTCGACCCCGTGGACCGTGCCCTCCTCGTCGCCGAGCGTGGCTCCGGCCACGATCGGCGTGCCGGCCGAGACCCGGATCTCCAGACGGGTCCGGGGAAGCGGGTGGTTCTGTCCCCGCGTCAGCTCGGCCGTCATCGCCTGTCCCCCTGTGTCACTCGTGCGTCACTCGTGATGTGCCGTGCGGCGCTCGCCCGCCCCGCTCCCGGGACGGGGTGTTCGGCCGGCCCCTCACGGGACCGGCATTCCGGCTTCCTCGCCCGTCAGAGGACCGGCAGGATCGCCGGCATCAAGTCCTGGAAGGTGCGACCGTTGGCCGGGGTGCCGATGGCGGTCATCGACCAGCCCTGGCCCGCACGGTGCACCTTGGCCATGATCTGCGCCGTGTAGGCGCCGCCGCCGGCCAGCGTGTAGCGGGCGAGTTCCTGCCCGTTGGTCTCGTCGACAAGGCGGCAGAACGCGTTCTGCACTTCCTGGAAGGTCTGGCCGGTGAACGAGTTCACGGTGAAGACGATCTGGTCGATGTGGACCGGGATGCGCTGGAGGTCGACGAGGATCGCCTCGTCGTCGCCGCCCTGGCCGACACCGCCGACCAGGTTGTCCCCGGTGTGGCGCACCGAGCCGTCGTCGCTCACCAGGTGGCGGAAGAAGACGACGTCGACCGGCTGCTTGTCCGCGAAGAGGACCGCGGAGGCGTCCAGGTCGATCTCCCGGGTGCGGGAGCCGAACAGGCCGCGCCGGGGAGCCGCCTGCCAGCCGAGACCCATGCGCACCGACGTCAGGCTGCCGCCGTCGTTCTTCTGCAGACTGATGGCCTGACCCTTGGTCATGTTGACGGTCACGCGCTGATCCCCTCTCGAACTGTCCCCTGTTGCCGCGGAGCCCGCGGTTGACCTGAACCCTACGCAGGGGCACTGACAGTGCCCCACCCCGGTCCGCACTTTGTGTCGGTCTTGCAACACAGCCCGTGCCCGGTCGGGCCCTCAGGCCAGGCCCGCCTCCTTCATCTGACGCAGTTCCTTCTTCATCTCGGAGACCTCGTCGCGCAGCCTCGCCGCGATCTCGAACTGGAGGTCGGCGGCGGCCGCCCGCATGCGGTTGGTCAGTTCCTCGATCTGTTCGGCCAGCTCCGCGGCGGGACGGTCGGTCGGCACCGTCTCCTTGCTCTTGCCCTTGCCCTTGGCCGGTTTCGCACCCGCCGCCTGGCCACCGAGGGAGGGCACGGGGGCCTTGGCGCCCTTCCCCTCCTTCACCTGGCGGTAGCCGGAGCCGAGCAGCTGCTCGGTGTCGATGTCCTCGCGGGCGATCTGCGCCACGATGTCGTTGATCTTCTTGCGGAGCGGCTGCGGGTCGATGCCGTTCGCCTTGTTGAACGCGACCTGCTTCTCGCGTCGGCGGTTGGTCTCGTCGATCGCCTTCTCCATCGCCGGCGTGATCTTGTCGGCGTACATGTGGACCTGGCCGGAGACATTGCGCGCCGCGCGGCCGATGGTCTGGATCAGCGAGGTGCCGGAGCGCAGGAAGCCCTCCTTGTCGGCGTCCAGGATCGCCACCAGCGAGACCTCGGGCAGGTCGAGGCCCTCCCGCAGCAGGTTGATGCCGACCAGGACGTCGTACTCACCGGCGCGCAGTTCACGCAGCAGTTCGACGCGGCGCAGGGTGTCGACGTCGCTGTGCAGGTAGCGGACCTGGATGCCCAGTTCCAGGAAGTAGTCGGTGAGGTCCTCGGCCATCTTCTTGGTGAGGGTGGTGACCAGGACCCGCTCGTCCTTCTCGGTCCGCTTGCGGATCTCGTGCACCAGGTCGTCGATCTGGCCCTCGGTGGACTTGACGACGACTTCCGGGTCGACGAGGCCGGTGGGACGGATGATCTGCTCCACGGCGCCGTCCGAGCGGGAGAGTTCGTAGGCGCCCGGGGTCGCGGACAGGTAGACGGTCTGTCCGATGCGCTCCTGGAACTCCTCCCACTTCAGCGGGCGGTTGTCGAGTGCGGAGGGCAGCCGGAAGCCGTGGTCGACCAGAGTGCGCTTGCGGGAGGCGTCGCCCTCGTACATGGCGCCGATCTGCGGCACGGTGACGTGCGACTCGTCGATGACGAGCAGGAAGTCGTCCGGGAAGTAGTCCAGCAGCGTGTTCGGCGGGGAGCCGGGGAGACGGCCGTCGAAGTGCATCGAGTAGTTCTCCACCCCGGAGCAGCTGCCGATCTGGCGGAGCATCTCGAGGTCGTACGTCGTGCGCATCCGCAGTCGCTGGGCCTCCAGGAGCTTGCCCTGCTTCTCCAGCTCGGTCAGGCGCTCGGCCAGCTCCTTCTCGATGTCGTTGGCCGCCCGCTCCAGGCGCTCGGGGCCCGCGACGTAGTGGGAGGCGGGGAAGACGTAGAGCTGCTGGTCGTCGCTGATGATCTCGCCGGTGACCGGGTGGAGCGTGGACAGGGCCTCGATCTCGTCACCGAACATCTCGATGCGGACGGCGAGCTCCTCGTAGACCGGGAAGATCTCGATGGTGTCGCCGCGCACGCGGAAGGTGCCGCGGGCGAAGGCCATGTCGTTGCGCGTGTACTGGATGTCGACGAAGCGGCGCAGCAGCTCGTCCCGGTCGTGTTCCTCACCGACCCGGAGGGGGACCATGCGGTCCACGTACTCCTGGGGGGTGCCCAGGCCGTAGATGCAGGAGACGGAGGCGACCACGACGACGTCGCGGCGGGTGAGCAGGGAGTTGGTCGCGGAGTGCCGCAGCCGCTCCACCTCCTCGTTGATCGAGGAGTCCTTCTCGATGTAGGTGTCCGACTGGGGGACGTAGGCCTCGGGCTGGTAGTAGTCGTAGTACGAGACGAAGTACTCGACCGCGTTGTTCGGCAGCAGTTCGCGGAACTCGTTCGCCAGCTGGGCGGCCAGGGTCTTGTTCGGGGCCATGACCAGGGTGGGCCGCTGGAGCTTCTCGATCATCCACGCGGTGGTGGCGGACTTGCCGGTGCCGGTCGCGCCGAGCAGGACGACGTCCTTCTCGCCTGCTTCGACTCGCCGGGCCAGCTCGGCGATGGCCGTCGGCTGGTCGCCGTTCGGCTGGTAGGGGCTGACGACCTCGAAGGGCGCCACCGTGCGTTCGATCTGGGAAACGGGCCGCATGGGTTCCACCGTACGACCCCCCACTGACAACGGGTCCGGATCAGCGGTTCTGCGGGGTGCGGGAGCGCCGGTGGGCGAGGGGGCGGCGCAGGTGGCGGGCCGGGTGACGGGCCGGACGGTGGACCGTGCGCGGGATCTCGGAGTGGGCGGGGATGCCGGGCTTCCGCTCGACGGGCGGGGCGGCGGGCTGGCCCATGACCATCAGCGGGTCGAGCAGGACGACGACGCCGGCCAGGACGAGGAAGGCGAGGGGCCCGATCAGCATCGGGGCGAGCAGCTCGGCGGGCGATCCCCCGACGCTGGGCTCGGACGTGCCGCTGACATGGACGTCGAGGGCGGCCATGCCCGTGTAGTGCATGCCGGTGACGGCCAGTCCCATGATCAGGGCGGCGCCCACGCTCCACAGGAAGCCCCGGACCTGTCCGGCCGCCCACAGTGAGGCGGTGGCGGCGGCCATGGCGATGACGACGGACACGGACACGGTGAACGTGTTGTAGGTCAGCTGTCCGTCCAGGTGCATCCCGGCCATACCCAGGTAGTGCATCGAGGCGATGCCCAGGCCAGTGACGGTGCCGCCGGTGAACAGGGCGGTTCCGCGGGCGCCGCGGTAGCCGACGATGAAGATCCCGATCCCCACCATCACGATGGCGACGGCCAGGCTGGCGAAGGTCATCAGCCAGTCGTAGCGGATCGGCGTGTGTTCGATCGTGAACCCCATCATCGCGATGAAGTGCATGGTCCAGATGCCGGAGCCGATCGCCGCCGAGCCCAGGGCGAGCCACCCGGGGCGCCAGGAACGGGTGACCAGCATGGCCCTCGTGGTGCAGCGCAGCCCGAGGGCACCGCCGAGGCACGCCATGAGGTAGGCCACCAGTGGTGTGACGAGTCCGTAGTTGAATCCGTCGACCGTGCCTTGCATCTGCGGCTGCCCTTCCGCCTTCTTACGCCCCGGTGGAGTCCCGGATTCTCCTGATGTGCACCCTTCGCGGGCCTGAGCGAACGACCGGGGCCGAGGCAGAGAGTATGACGCCCACCGGAATGGTCGAACGATTCTCCGGCAAAGAATCACGGCCTCGCCCCACTTGTGCCGCCCTGGTGAGCGTAGTTGAGCCACTCCATTCAGCCAGTGGCCATTCCGTACCCCTCTTCCGTTGACTCTCCGGTGTCACAGTGGAGCTGTCCGTGATCGCTCGACGCGAGGAGTACGCATGCACGTGCGCACAGTTGCCGTCACGACCACCGCGCTTCTGGGAGTCGCCCTGACGGCGCCCCTCTCGCACGCCCGGGACACCGGGGCGGGCGACGACGGGCCCAGGGTCGTCGCGCACCGGGGCGCTTCGGCGTACGCGCCGGAGAACACGCTGGCCGCCGTCGACAAGGCGGCCGAGCTGGGCATCCGCTGGGTCGAGAACGACGTCCAGCGCACCAAGGACGGCGAACTCGTCGTCATGCACGACGACAACCTGCGGCGTACCACGGACGTGGAGGAGGTCTTCCCCGACCGGTCCCCCTGGAAGGTGAAGGACTTCACCGCCGCGGAGATCGCGCGGCTGGACGCGGGGAGCTGGTTCGGGTCCAAGTACGCGGGCGCGCGCGTGCCGACGCTGAAGCAGTACGTGGACCGTGTGGAGCGCAACCACCAGAAGCTGCTGCTGGAGCTGAAGAGCCCCGGCCTGTACCCGGGCATCGAGCAGCAGACTCTCAAGGTTCTCGCCAACGAGGGCTGGCTCGACCGCCGCCATGTGACCGGCCGGCTGGTGGTGCAGAGCTTCAGCGCGGACAGCATCCAGACGGTGCACGAGCTCAAGCCGGCCGTCAAGACGGGCTTCCTCGGCACGCCTCTCGTGTCCGACCTGCCCGAGTACGCCGAGTTCACGGACCAGATCAATCCCTCGCACGGCTCCCTCTCGATGACCTACGTGGCCTCGGTGCACGCGTTCAAGGGGCCGCACGGCAAGCGGATGGAGGTCCTGACCTGGACGGTGGACACCGCCACCGCCGCCCGGCGGGTGGCCGGGTACGGCGTCGACGGCATCATCACCAACAAGCCGGACGTGGTGCGGGACGCCGTCGGCGAGGACGCGGTCTCGTTCGCACGCTGACCCCCCCCTTCATGCCCGGGACGGACCGGCCGCGCAGGCCACTGTCCCGGGCATTGTCAGTGGCCCGCCGTACCGTGGGCGCATGGACAGCCCTGGGCAGAACGAACAGCGGGTCGTGTGGACCGTCGTCGGCACGGACATCGGCCCGCTGATGCTGGCCGCCACCCCCGACGGCCTGGTCAACGTCGTGTTCCACGCCACCGATACCGCCCGCGACCAAGCGCTCGAACGGCTCGCGGCCCGGCTGGGCACGGAGCCCGTGGAGGCGCCCGGCTCCCCGTTGCTGGCCGAGGCGATACGCCAGGTGGCGTCCTACTTCGCCGGGGCCAGGCAGGACTTCGACCTGCCGCTGGACTGGTCGCTGATCTCGGGCTTCAACCGGGAGGTACTGCGTGAGCTGGCCTCCGGCGTCCCTTACGGCTCGGTCGTCGGGTACGGCGACCTGGCCGGCCGGGTGGGCCAGTTGGGCGCGGCCCAGGCGGTCGGCATGGCCATGGGTGCGAATCCGCTGCCGGTCGTCGTGCCCTGCCACCGCGTGGTGGAGAGCGACGGGGGCATCGGCGGGTTCGGCGGCGGGGTCGAGACCAAGCGGCGGTTGCTCGCGCTGGAGGGCGTACTGCCCGAGCCGCTGTTCTGAGCTCGGGCCCCGGGATGCCGGTGGCGGGCGGAGCTAGTCGTAGTGCCTGACCTCGATGATGTTGCCGTCCGGGTCTCCGAAGTAGAAGCTGCGCCGGGCCATGCCGCGGGCGCCGTAGGAGTCGTGGGAGAGCTCCGAGACCGGGACGGACTGCTCCTCCAGGCGGGCGCGCAGCGCGTCGAAGTCGTGCGCGGGCAGGGACAGGCAGACGTGGTTGACGGGATGCCCCGCGCTCTCGTCGGCGCCGGGCACGACCCGCATGTGTGCCGCGAGGGAGTGCGGCGCGAGATCGAGGATGGTCTCTTCGTTGAGCCGCACGGAAGGGAAGCGCACGGTCCCCGCGGCGTACTCGGTGAGACGCAGGGGCTCAAGGCCCAGGTTCTTCTCGTAGAAGCCGGCCGCGGCGACCGGGTCGCGCACCCAGAGGACCACGTGGTCGAGACGTGTCGTGTAGTCCGTCATGGTCCCCGGGCTGGTGCCCTCCGCCGGGACCCGCAAGAGGCCGGTGCGGCCCGCTCGGGGGTTTGACCCGGTCCCTTGCCCGCCAGGGATGAGGGAGACCGGAGCCGGGGGAGACCGTCGGACAGGAGGCAGGCGCGTGATGCTGGTGGTGTCGGAAGAGGTACGGGCGGCGATCGACGCGCGTGAGCCCGTGGTGGCCCTGGAGTCCACGATCATCGCGCACGGGTTGCCGCGCCCGCGCAATCTGCTGGTGGCCAGGGAGCTGGAGGAGGTGGTCCGTCGGGAGGGCGGCGTCCCGGCGACGATCGCCGTCCTGGACGGGCGGCCTCATGTGGGCCTCGACAAGGAGCAACTGGAGCGGGTCGCCAACGAGGACGGCATCCGCAAGCTGGGCCACCGGGACCTGCCGCTCGCGGTGGCGGCCGGAGCGAGCGGCGCGACCACCGTGTCGGCGACCGCGCTTCTGGCGGCTCTGGCGGGCGTACGGGTGTTCGCGACAGGTGGGCTGGGCGGTGTGCACCGGGAGTGGACGGTGACGCAGGACGAGTCGGCCGACCTGGGCCTGCTGGCACGCACCCGGATCACCGTGGTGTGCGCGGGGGTGAAGTCCATCCTGGACGTACCGGCGACCCTGCAACGGCTGGAGACGCTCGGCGTCTCGGTGGCGGGCTACGGAACGGACCGCTTCCCCGGCTTCTACCTGTCCGACTCCGGGCACCCGGTGGACTGGACGCTGGACAGCCCGGAGCAGGTGGCGGCGGTCATGCGGGCGCAGGACACGCTGGACGGGCCGCGGTCCGCGTTCGTGGTCGCCAACCCGGTCCCCGAGGAGGAGCAGCTGGATCCCGCACTGCACGCACGCGTGCTGGCCGACGCGCTGCGCGTGTGCGAGGCGGAGGGGGTGACCGGGCAGGCGGTCACCCCGTTTCTCCTCGACCACTTGGTGCGCCACACCGACGGCGCCTCGCTGAGCGCCAATCTGGCGGCAGTGCGTGGAAACGTACGGCTGGCGGCCCGTATCGCGACGGCCTGGGCCCGGGCATGACCGTGCGGCCGGACGGGGCGTTGCTGGTCGTCGGCGATGTCGTCACGGACGTGATCGCCCGCCATCGGAGGCCGCTGGCCGCCGGTACGGACACGGCCGCCTCGATCCGTCGGCTGCCCGGCGGTGCGGGTGCCAACGTGGCCTGCTGGGCGGCCTGGGCGGGGCACGGGAACGTCCGGCTGCTGGGCCGGGTCGGCGCCGACGCGGCCGACTGGCACGAGCGGGAGCTGACGGCCTGTGGGGTGCGTCCACTGCTGGTGGTCGACCCGTCGACGCCGACGGGGACGGTGATCTGCCTGGTCGACGCGGGCGACTCGGCCGAGCGGACCTTCCTCACGGACAGCGGGGCTTCGTTGCGGATCGGGCCGGGTGACTGGTCGGACGCGCTGCTCGACGGCGTCGCCCGACTGCACTTGTCGGGCTACCTGCTGTTCGCGGAACCGAGCCGCGCTCTGGTGTCGGTCGCCCTGGCCGCGGCACGCGCGCGCGGCGTGCCGGTCAGCCTGGACCCGGCCTCGGCGGGGTTCCTCGCCGGGCTGGGCGTGGACCGTTTCCTGGGTCTGGTCGACGGGGTGGACGTCCTGCTGCCGAGCCGTGACGAGGCGTGCCTGCTGACCGGGCTGCCCGATGCCGCGGACGCGGCGGCCAAGCTGAGCCGGCACGTTCCGCTGGTGATCTCCAAGCAGGGGGCGGAGGGCGCCCTGGTGGCCCGGGCCGGCGCCGTGTGCGCCCGGGTCCCCGCAGTCCCCGCGTCGCCGCGGGACAGTACGGGCGCCGGTGACGCCTTCACCGGCGCGTTCCTCGCCGCGCTGCTCGCGGGCGCGACGCCCGAGGAGGCGGCGGCCTCGGGGTGCCGGGCGGGAGCGACGGCGGTCGGACGAGTGGGCGGGAGACCTCCGCGGGCCGTCGGCTGATCAGCGGCGGAGACCTGGCAGGCAGGATTGCGTGCTCTCCGTGCCGTGAGCAGGCCCGAACCGGACATCCGGGCCGACGTGACTGACCGGCCGCCGTGACTGACGGGGGGCGTGACTGACGGGGGGCGTGGCTGACGGGACGGACAGGCCGATGAGAGGGCGACGGGCCGCCGGTAGGTGCTCCCTACGCCTTGCGCCCCCACGCCGAGATCATCGGAGCCGTCGCCAGGTCCATGCTGCCGGACGCGACGTTGGCGAGATGCCGGTCGATGTCGTCGTGGGTGGCCACTCCCGCGCCGACCAGCTCGTCACGGATCTGACGGACGGTCGCCGACTCCAGGGCGGCACACGCGGGCGAGGTGACCGGGAAGTAGGCGTCGGCCTCCACGCGGCGCAGTCCGGCCTCCCGGAGCAGACGCGGCAGCCGACGGCCGTAGGAGAGGTCGGCTCCGCGGCGGGACAGCAGCTGGCGGAAGCCCTGCCGAAGGCGGTTCGCCAGTTGCTGCTCGGGGCCGTGCTCGTCGGGGCAGAGCAGGGGCTGCAAGGCGGGATCGGCGTCCTCGACCAGAAGGCGGCCACCGGGACGCAGGGCCTTGGCCATCGACCGCAACGCCTGCTCCCGGTCCGGGACGTGGACGAGCACCAGCCTCGCGTGCACCAGGTCGAACCCCTCCCCCGGCGGCTCCTGCGCGCCCACGTCGTGCACACGCACCTCGACCGGCGGTCGCCCGGCGGGCGCGACCCGCGAGGTGTCGATGTCCGTCGCGAGCACCCTGCCGGTCGGCCCGACCTTCTTGGCCAGCCACGACACCACGGAGGTTCCGCCGGCCCCGACCTCCCAGCAGCGCCAGCCGGGTCCGACGCCGAGCGTCTCGAGGTGCCGGAACGTGGTGGGGTCGAAGAGCTTGGCGAAGGCGTCGAAGCGCTCCGCAGCCTCGGCCTGCCGGTTGTCGAGGAGGTATCCGTCGGTTCGCGTCATGCTGCGATCATCCCAGTTGTCCGGCTTGCCGGAAGGGGGCGACGCTCCGGCGCGAGGGGCCCGGACGGCCGGTCGGGGCGGCTCCGGTGGTGTGCGGCCGGTGGTTCGTCCACAGCCGGGAAGGAAGCGGAATGCTCCGTTTCCACAGGCCCGAACGGCGTTCGCGCAGGACTGGCAAACTGGCCTGCCAAGGCGCGGGAAGCACGGCGCGAGGGGACCCACGCGAGGAGATTCGGATGACCATGGCAGGGAATCTGCGCAAGGTCACCGGCCTGGGAAAGGTCGGCGGTCTGCGCAAGGTGGCACAGCTGGGCCGCCGTCGACGGCGGGTGGACCTGAGCCACCCGGTCCGCTCCCCGCTGGGTTCCTCGGTGGTGAACTGCGTGACCTACCGGGACGGTGTCCGCACCCCCGAGGGCGGCGATCCGGCCGACGTG
Source organism: Streptomyces sp. NPDC058985 (assembly GCF_042740985.1). NCBI lineage: Bacteria > Bacillati > Actinomycetota > Actinomycetes > Kitasatosporales > Streptomycetaceae > Streptomyces > Streptomyces sp. NPDC058985. The sequence continues at coordinate 19,805 of NZ_JBHYJX010000018.1, forward strand.
GTGGCCAGGATGCGCAAGCGCGCTGCGGGCTTCGTCTGGCTCGGCCTGCACGAGCCGACTGACCAGGAGTTCGCCGGCGTCGCGGAGCTGTTCGAGCTGCACCCGCTGGCGGTGGAGGACGCGATCGAGGCCCACCAGCGGCCGAAGGTGGAGCGGTACGGCGAGACGCTCTTCGCCGTGTTCAAGACCGTCTGCTACGTGGGGCACGAGGAGCTGACGGCCACCAGCGAGGTGGTGAGCACCGGCGAGATCATGGTGTTCGTCGGCCAGGACTTCGTGATCACCGTGCGCCACGGACGGCACGGCTCCCTGGGTCCGCTGCGCGAGGAGCTGGAGTCCGATCCCGCGCAGCTCGCCAAGGGGCCGTCGGCGGTGCTGCACGCGATCGCGGACCACGTGGTGGACGACTTCCTGACCGTCATCGACTCGGTCCAGGCGGACGTCGACCATGTGGAGACGGAGGTGTTCGCGGAGAACGGCGCGCGGGTCGACCCGGGGCGGATCTACCAGCTCAAGCGTGAACTGCTCGAACTGAGGCGGGCCGTGGTACCCCTCAGCCGGCCACTGGAGGAGCTGGCCACGCGGCCGTACCGAGTGGTCGACCAGGAGATACAGGCGTACTTCCGTGACGTCTCCGACCACCTGCTGCGGGCCGGCGAGCAGATCGCGGCGTTCGACGAGCTGCTCAACTCCATCCTCCAGGCGCACCTCGCCCGCGTGACGGTCGCGCAGAACGAGGACATGCGGAAGATCACCGCCTGGGCCGCGATCGTCGCCGTCCCCACGATGGTCTGCGGGGTGTACGGCATGAACTTCGACCACATGCCCGAGCTGCGCTGGCGGTACGGCTACGCCCTGGTCATCGGGGTGATAGCCGTCGCCTGCCTGGCACTGCACCGCGGCTTCCGGCGCAACGGCTGGCTCTGAGGGCGGAGCGAGCGGTTCGGGCACCGGGCCGGTCTCAGGCCGAGAAGCGCACGATCTTCCGCGGCAGGACACGGATGATCACACGGGTCTCCTCGTCCTTCTCCGCCGGCGGGTCGATGCCGAGGTACTTGTGGGAGAGGTCGCGCGAAAGTCTATTCCCCTCGTCGGGGACGATCTCGGCGGTGCCGCGGATCTCCACCGAGGTGTACGGGTTGGCCAGGTCGTAGACCGACAGGCTGACGCGCGGATCCCGGCGGAGGTTGCGCACCTTCTGCCGTCCGTCCACGGAGGAGAAGAGCACGGTGTCACCCTCGCGCTTGATCCAGACCACGGAGTTCTGCGGGGCGCCGTCGGGACCGAGGGTGGCGACCGAGGCGAAGTTCTTCCCGTCCAGGAGGGCGCGGACCGGCTCGTCGAAGGAGGGGGCAGAGATACGGACGTCAGTGGTGACGGCGCCATCGCCGGAGTCAGTGGTCATACCGACACCCTAGTTACATGCACGCGCATATAGAAGTGCTTTGGGAAAACTGACGCCCCGCACCGTCAGCCGCTCCATGCGGGATGGCGTGGATCGTCGGCCCGCACCACGACGTCGGCGGTGCCGGCGGGCTCGGTCTCCTCGTCGTAGCGCTCGAAGGCGGGCAGGGTCCACTGCTCGGTCTCCGCGGTCCGGCGGCGCAGTGCTCCGGGCGTGAGGACGAGATGGACGCTCAGATCGAGGGGGAACCAGTGACGCAGCAAGAAGGGGCCGTGCAGCAGCAGCACACCGCCGGGAGGGAGTTGGACATGGGGACTGCGGGTGGCGCGGTCGGTGACCGGGTCCCACAGGTCGGGCAGGGCCCGCCCGTTCCCCTCGGGCCCGAGGGGGTCGAAGACCTCGCGCCACAGGGCACCGATGTCGTACCAGCCGTTGTAGTAGGACTCGGTGTCCCGGTGCCCGTACTCCAGGCGCAGCGAGGCGGGGCGCAGGAAGCCCTCCGTCCCGACGACGAGGGAGGGCCGGCCGCGGACGCGCAGCGCCTCACAGACACGTTCGGCGAGGTCGCCGGGTCGGGCGGCGGGGGCGCCGTCGAGGGCGACGCGGGTCCAGGCGCTGCCGTCCGCGGGTTCGAGGTCGAGGAGGCGCTCGGCGAGCCGGTCGCCGAGCCGGTCCCAGGTGATCGCTTCCAGTCGCACCCGCCCATGATGCGCCACTCGCCGGTGCGCCCGCTTGGACGCTCGCGCATGGGCGGGCGCGGGTCGGCCATGGTCACGGCGCTCGCGCGGCGGTTGACTTGGGGTGACCGACGGCGGAGGGCGCCGGTCGGGCGACCGGTCGACGGGTGGGAGTTGACACGACATGATCGACGGACCGTACTTCGTGCTGACGGTGCTGGGTGTGCTCGGGGCCGGTCTGACGGCCGGGGTGTTCTGCGCCTTCTCGACCTTCGTCATGCGGGGGCTGGCCGCGCTGCCGCCGGCCCAGGGGGTCGCCTCGATGAACTCGATCAACAAGGCGGCGGTGCGCCCGCCCTTCATGGCGGTGTTCCTCGGGACGACGGTGCTGGCCGCGGTGATCGCCGTGGTGACGTTCGCGGTGTGGCCGCAGGAGGCCGCGGTGGAGCTGCTGCTGGGCAGCGCGCTGTATCTGACCGGGTCGTTCGGGGTGACCGTGGCCGCCAACGTGCCGCGCAACACCGCTCTGCTCGAAGTGGAGCCGGGCTCCGCGCAGGCGGCCGACCGGTGGACCGCGTACGTGCGCGAGTGGACGGCGTGGAACCACGTCCGGACGATCGCCGCGGCCGCGGCGGCGGTGGCCTACGTGCTCGCCCTGCGCTGAGGGAGCGGGCGCCGCCGCGCGGGGCGCGCCCGGGGGCGGGAAAGGCGTGCGGCGCTCTGCGTCCGCGGCGGGCCGGACGTATCGTGGGGCGCAAGAGCGCCGCCCCGAACGCCGAGCGCCGCACGGCCCGCCACCCCGCACGCAAGGGAGAGGGCCATGGCCGATCCGAAGGGTTTCCTGACGACCCCCCGCGAGGAATGGCCCCGCAGGCCGGCCGAGGAGCGGGTGCGGGACTGGGACGAGGTGTACGTCCCGGGCGCGCTGCTGCCGATCGTCGGCGCGCAGGCCGACCGCTGCATGGACTGCGGAGTCCCCTTCTGCCACGAGGCATGTCCGCTGGGCAACCTGATCCCGGACTGGAACGATCTGGTGGCCCGGTCGGACTGGCGTGCGGCGAGCGAACGGCTGCACGCCACGAACAACTTCCCCGAGTTCACCGGCCGTTTGTGCCCCGCGCCGTGCGAGGCGGGCTGCGTCCTCGCCATCAACCAGCCGGCCGTGACCATCAAGAACGTCGAGTGCGCGATCGCCGACCGCGCCTGGGAGGAGGGCTTCACCCCGCCACGGCCGCCGGACCGGCTCTCCGGGAAGACGGTGGCGGTGATCGGCTCGGGACCCGCCGGTCTCGCGGCGGCGCAGCAACTGACCCGGGCCGGGCACACGGTGGCGGTGTTCGAACGGGACGACCGGATCGGGGGGCTGATGCGGTACGGCATCCCCGCGTTCAAGATGGAGAAGCGTCATCTGGAGCGGCGCGTCGAGCAGATGCGGGCGGAGGGGACGAAGTTCCGGACGTCGACCGCGGTCGGCCGGGACGTGGGCGCGGCGGAGCTGCGGAGCCGTTACGACGCCGTGGTGGTCGCCACCGGCGCGACCGCCTGGCGCGAGCTGCCCGTGCCCGGGCGGGAGCTGGCGGGGATCCACCAGGCGATGGAGTACCTGCCACTGGCCAACCGGGTGTGCGAGGGAGACCTGGAGCGCTCCCCGCTGTCCGCCGCGGGGAAGCACGTCGTCATCGTCGGCGGTGGCGACACCGGCGCGGACTGTCTGGGCACGGCGGTACGGGACCGGGCGGCCTCCGTGACCCAGCTGGACATCTACGCGCAGCCGGGTGCGGAACGGGACGAGGAGGCGGAGCCGTGGCCGGTCTATCCGCGGCTCTACCGGCTGTCGGCGGCGCACGAGGAGGCACGCGATCTGCGGTTCGCGCCGGCGGCGGACGCGGACGCGCGGCTGTTCGCGGCGTCCACGCTCCGCTTCACCGGGGACGACGAGGGGCATGTGCGGTCGCTGCACCTGGTCGGAGTGGACGCGGGGCGCCGACCGCTGCCCGGCACCGAGCGCTCGCTCCCCGTGGATCTCGTCCTGCTCGCCCTCGGCTTCTCGGGGCCCGACCGCGAGGACGGGCTGGTCGACGGGCTGGGGCTGGAGTTGGAGCCCCGCGGCACGATCGCCCGGGACCAGGACTTCGCCACCGGCGTTCCGGGGGTGTTCGCCGCGGGGGACGCGGCGCGCGGGCAGTCGCTCATCGTGTGGGCGATCGCGGAGGGACGGGCGGTGGCGGCGGCCGTCGACCGCCACCTGTCCGGCGGCCACACCAGGCTCCCCGCCCCCGTGGGGCCCTACGACCGGCCGATGAGGGTCTGAGCGGCCCGCCGGTGACGGGCCGCGAAAGGCAATCAGGTCAGGTTGGTCAGGTCAGGTCAGTACCAACAAGCTTAAAGAGCAACAAGATCAAGACACGTCTCAGGACAGCAGGAAGTCCGCCTCTCCCGCCTTCGCTCCCTCGATGAAGGCCGTCATCTCCGCGGAGGTGTAGATCAGCGCCGGCCCCTCCGGGTCGGTGGACTGCCGGACCGCGATCCGGCCGTCGGCGAGCTTCATGGCCTCCAGGCAGTTGCCTCCGTTGCCGCCGCTCCACGGCTTGTGCCAGCCCTCGCTGCCCAGCTCGCCGGCGGGCATGCCGTTGTAGATCCGCTCACCGCGGGTCCGTGGCGAGCGCTGGGGTTTGATGCGGTTCATTCACAGCTCCTTGCGGAGATCCCGGAGGATCTCCTTCGTGCGATGTGCCGTGGCGGCCTGCGCCGCCATGCGGTCCATGACCTCGAGATGGGTCGCCACCTCGGCGCGCGCGTCCAGATAGACGGCGCCGGTCAGGTACTCGCTGTAGACCATGTCCGGCAGTTCCGGCATGGCGAATCGGAACAGCACGAAGGGCCCGTAGGTGCCGGGGTGCGGCCCGTTGGAGAACGGGGCGACCTGCAGCGTCACGTTGGGCAGCTTCGTGGCCTCGAGCAGCCTGTCGATCTGGGCACGCATCACCTCCGGGCCCCCGACGGGGCGGCGCAGCGCGGTCTCGTCCATCACGACCCACAGCCGGGGCGCGTCCTTGCGGGTGAGCAGTCCCTGGCGTTGCATGCGCAGGTCGACGTGGCGCTCGATGTCGTCGGGCCTGGTCTGCCCGATGGCCCCCGAGCGCAGCACGCCACGCGCGTAGTCCTCGGTCTGCAGCACTCCCGGGACGAAGTGCGGCTCGTAGGAGCGGATCAGGGCGGCGGCGCCCTCCAGGCTGACGTACAGCGAGAACCAGCCGGACAGGATGTCGTGGAAGCGCTGCCACCACCCCGGCTTGTTGGCGTCCTCGGCCAGGCGCACGAAGGCTTCGGCCTCCTCGTCCCCGACGCCGTACGCCTTCAGCAGGAGCTGGAGGTACGGGATCTTGAGGGCGACCTCGGCCATCTCCATCCGGCGGACGGTGGCGGGGGCGACACGCAGGATGCGGGCGGCTTCCTCACGCTTGAGGCCCGCGCGTTCCCGCAGGTCCAGCAGGCGCCGGCCGAGTACGACCTGGCCGACCGTCGGCGCGGACCGCGGCTCACTCACCGCCCACCTCCTGAAGAGTCCCGAAGAGTCCTTGCGTCCCTGCGCCCCGGCGCCCGTGCGGTGGCGCCCGTGCCTGGTGCGGACAGCCCGGCGGCGCCATCCGAAGACCTGTTCGAAAACCTGTGCAGGCCTTCGACGGACTGAAGTGGCGCCGCTCGACGTGCTGTTGCGAGCAGTGTGCCACGGCCGTCCAGAACGTCACACAGCACTCTGCATTTTTCAGAGTGACACTTGCCAAGTGTTCACGGCGGGGCGATAGTGGCAAGCGTGATTCCGTCCGCGCCCTTAGGAACAGACGCCACCGCGGGCTCCCTGGGCCTCGGTGCCGCCATGGGAGCCGGCCCTTCGGGGACCGCAGCCGCCGAGCGCCGGTTCCGTTTCGAACTGGCCGCACATCCGAGTTCCCCCGCGCAGGCGAGACGCCTGACCCGGGCTCGGCTGAACGGCTGGTCGGTGTGCGAGGACACCTGCGACACCGCGGCCCTGGTCGTCTCCGAACTGGTGACCAACGCGATCGTGCACACCGCGAGCAGACACATAGTCTGCGAGCTGCACGACGGGGACGAACTGGTCCGCATAGCCGTGCGCGACGAGGGCTGCGCCCCCGGCCAGCCCCACCCCGCGGACGATCAGCAGCCCGAGGACGAACACGGCAGAGGGCTGCTCCTCGTCGACGCCCTGTGCGACGCGTGGGGCGCCCACGAGCACGGCCCAGGCCTCCTGGTCTGGGCGGAGCTGCCGCGCAAGGCCGACACCCCGCGCGACCCGTCGGAGCCCCACAACGACCTCGGCTGGGGCGCCCGCCCGAAGCCCGGCCCCGCCGACGACACGGGCGACGGGGGCGAGGCGGAGAACCACCGCCGGTCGCCCCGCGGTACGGAGACCGAATGGCGCGGGACGGGGACCGAATGGCTGTGAGGGCCGCATCCGGCATCCGACCGCTCGGTCTGGACACGATGGTCCGCCTCCAGCGCGGACGACGCGCCTCCGGCACACCCCCGCGACTCCCCGTGCCGGACGGCATGACGGTCCCGCTGGGCTGCGACGCGGTGGCGGTACCCGACGACCTCGCCCAACAGGTGCTGCCGCGGCTGCCCCGCGTCGGGTGCATCTACGCCGATGAGACGCACTGGTGGTGGATCGTTCCGTCCGACTCCGACTACGCCCTGGAGTGGCCCGCGCCCGCGCGGTACGTCACCGGAGCGGTCGTCCCCGACGCCTCGGGCGTTCCCGGCCTCCTCCACCGCCCGGACGGCACGGTTCCGTACACCCCGCCCATCCCGCTCTACCTGGCGCTGTGCAGGCTGACGAACACGACGCCCACCTGGTCCCGGCCGGTGAGCGCGTAGGCGTCGCGGCGCCCTGCCACTCCCTCCGCGCGCGGTAGGCGCCGCGGTGCCCTGCCAACTACCCGGCGCACGGTAGGCGTCGCCGCGCCCCGCCACTCCCCCGCGACCCCGCGTCCACCGCTTCCCCGCCCCACGCTCCCTCCTCCGCGGCGCCGGCCCGCCCGCACGCCCGCACGAACCGCTCCGGGATCCGGCCGCTTCGCCCCACGCGCCCCCTTCCGGCTCCGCCGGGTCCGGTGTGCGCCCGCGCGCTCCGCCCTCCCCCTCCCGCGCCCTGCCCCCTGGAGTCCCACCCCGCGATAGTGGCCGTCCGTCCACGATCGGGGGAGGCCGACGGTGCGCAGGAAGGGCAGCACGGAACCTGCCGGGGTGTCGGAGTCGGAGCGGCTGCTCTTCGGCGGCCCCCTGCGCTACGACATGGGCTGGAACCAGCACGCCGACGCCTTCCTGGAGCTGGGCTTCCGCGCGATGCTGACCCGGCTGCCGTCCCTGCTCGCGTCCAGCCTCCGGCTCGCCCGGCAGGCCGACCCGCGGGCGGCACGGACGGTGCTCGCGGCCGAGGTGGGCCGGGGCCTGGCACAGGCGGTCAGCCTCCTCGCCGTCAACAGCGCGCTGGCCGGGCTGATGTCCGCCGGTCCGATCGAGGAGCGCCTGCGCGGGGCCGTCCCCGCACTGGTCACGGTGGCCGGGGTGATGCTGGTCGCGGCCCTGCTGCGGGCGGCGTCGACGTACGCGACCGGGCGGCTGGAGCCGAAGGTCGAGCGGGTGGCCACCGAGCGGTATCTGGAGCGGGCGGCGGCCGTGGAACTGTCCGCGATCGAGGACCACGCCTTCCACAAGCTCCTGGACACCGCCCAGTACGGCGCGGCCTCCGCGCGGCGCATGATCTCGTTCGGCACCCGCGTGGTGAACGCGATGATCTCGTTGATCGCCGCGGCCGGCGTCCTGACCGTGCTGCACCCGGCGCTGCTGCCGCTGCTGGTGACGATGACGCTGCCGAGCGCCTGGAGCGCGCTGACCCTGGCCCGTCGCCGATACGAGTCCTTCCACGCCTGGGTGCAGCACGAGCGGGCGGGGCGGCTGCTGGGCAGTCTGCTGATCGAGCCGGCCGCGGCCCCCGAGATCCGGGTGCACTCGGTGGGCCCCTTCCTGCTGCGGCACTTCCGCGCGATGTCGGAGACCGCGGAGGCGGAGCAGGCCAGGCTGGCCCGGCTGGCGGCCCGTACGGGGCTGATCGCGTCGGCCTGGACGGGGGTGGCGACGGCGGCGACGTACGCGACCCTCGGCGGGCTGCTGCTGGGCGGCGCGATGGCCCTGTCCGTGGCGGGCACCGCGGTGATCGCCATCCGCACCGGCTCGCAGAGCCTCGGCACCCTGGTCGTCGAGGTCAACGCGCTCCACGAGGAGGCACTCTTCGTCGGCGACCTGGACCGGCTGCACGTGGAGGCGGCCGAGCGGGCCATCCCGCTGGGCGGCGCCGCGCTTCCCGAGGACCCCAAGGAGATCCGCTTCGAGAACGTCACGTTCAGTTATCCGGGCGACGCGACCCGCCCGGCGCTCGACGACGTGACGCTCTCGCTGCCGCTGGGCCGGATCGTGGCCCTCGTCGGTGAGAACGGCTCGGGCAAGACCACGCTGGTCAAGCTGCTCGCGGGCCTCTACACGCCGGACCGGGGCCGCGTCACCTGGGACGGTGTCGACGCGGCGACGGCGGACCGGCACGCGCTCGCCGAACGGGTCGCGATGGTGGCCCAGGACTTCAAGCGCTGGCCGTTCACCGCGCGGGTGAACGTCGCCGTGGGCCGCTCGTCGGTGCCCCTGGGCGACGAGCGGGTGGCCGACGCGGTCGCCGAGGCCGGCGCCGAGGACGTCGTCGCGGATCTGCCGCGCGGCCTTGACACCTTGCTGGCCCGCAATTTCAGCGGGGGGCACGAGCTGTCCGGCGGTCAGTGGCAGCGGGTGGGCATCGCGCGGGCGGCGTACCGGCGGGGCCACATCCTCATCGTCGACGAACCGACGGCGGCCCTGGACGCCCGAGCCGAGCTGGAGGTGTTCGAGAAGATCCGCGCCCTGGCCGGCAGCGGACAGACCGTCGTCCTGATCACCCACCGGCTGGCCTCCGTGCGCCACGCGGACCTGGTGCACGTCCTCGACCAGGGCAGGCTGGTGGAGTCCGGGACCCCGGACGAGCTGCTGGCCACCGGCGGGGTCTACGCCGAGCTGTACTCGCTCCAGGCGGAACAGTTCACGAAGGCGCCGGTACCGGCCCCGGAGGCGGGCTGACCCGGGTCGTCAGGCCACCGCGTCACTCGCGGCGACGGCGCCGCGCACCACGACCAGGAACATGTCCGTGGCGAGGTCCATGACCACTTCGGCGGGCTGGCCCTCCAGCCGCCGTGCCTGTGCGAACTCCTCCGCCGGCCAGGATCCTCGCGGTCCGCCTGCGGGAAAGCGTTCGAGCACTGTTCGCCCGTTCACTCCGCACCTCCATGCAGCGCTGTTACTCGTAGAGAGTTAAACGCCAACCATGGAGCGAAAGCCTCGCGCGGTGATGGTACTGAGACATAGTTGACACTCGTTCACCGCAAAGTGTGAGCCGTGACGCAGCCGTTCGGTCGTTTCCGCTACGGAGAGACTACGGAGCGTCTCAGATCTCTCAGACCTCTCACTCCTCTCAGTCCTCTCAGTCCCCTCAGTCCTCGTACTCGTCGTGGTAGCGGACTCCCTCGCCGCCCGCGGGCGCGCCGAGAGCCGTCGCGCGTCCCGCCGGTTTCTCCCACGGCTCCTGCCGGCCGAGCGCGGTCAGGTCGAGCAGGCTGGTGGTGGAGCCGATCCCGTCGAGGCCGCGCTCGTACGTCGAGTAGGTGTGGAAGACGCGCTCACGGTCGCGCAGGAAGCAGCTGAGGCCCGGCCGCTCGACCAGCTCGCCCTCGTGTTCGAGGGTGACCTCGAAGTCGGCGTTGAAGTCGCTGACGTACGACGAGTACCAGGGCAGCGTCCAGCCCATCCGCGCCTTGAACGGCAGGATCTTCGGGTACGGCGCCCGGGAGACGGCGGCGAAGGCCGTACCGCGGGCCCTCAGGTGCGCGAGGTGGCCGATCTGGTCCAGGAAGGCGGAGCAGCTGCGGCAGCCCGCGTCCCACTCAGGTGCGAACATGAAGTGGTAGACGACGAGCTGGTCGCGGTCCTCGAAGAGGTCGAGGAGGGGGGCCTTGCCGTCGCCGCCCTCGAACACGTACTCCTTGTCGACCTCCACCATGGGCAGCCCGCGCCGTTCGGCGTTGAGGGCGTCACGCGCGCGGGTGGCCGCCTTCTCCTTGGCCAGTAGGGCCGCGCGCGCCGCGCGCCAGTCGGCGCGGGTCACGATCTCGGGCAGCGACATGGCTCCAGCTCCTCCATTGCGACGGAACGTCGAAGGATGGTGACCGCCGGGAGGAGAAGAACTCATCGCGGCTCGGAGAACTTTCTTTTCCGGGCCGCCGCGCGGATGCGGTTCAGGTGTCGTACTCCTGGACACGCCGTCCGTGGCCGCGGTCGGTCAGGGCAGGCAGCCGCTCCTCCAACTCCCGCACCACGGCGGGCACGTCGAGGGTGAGCAGCACGCGGTCCCGCATGAGGACGCGGCCGTCGACGATCGTCGTGCGCACGTCGGCGGAGCGGGCGCTGTGCACGAGGGTGGCGGCGAGGTCGTGCACGGGCTGCGTGTGCGGTCCCGTGAGGTCGACGAGGATCAGGTCGGCCCGCAGGCCCGGCGCGATGCGGCCGACGGTGCCGGCGAGCCCGACCGCGTCGGCGCTCTGCAGGGTGGCGTGGTGGAGGGCCTGACGGGAGGTCAGCCAGCGCGGATCGTCCTCGGTGGACTTCTGGATCAGGGAGGTGAGCGCCATCGACTCCCACACGTCGAGGGAGTTGTTGGAGGCGGCGCCGTCCGTGGCGAGGCCCACGGGGATGCCGATGTCGCGCAGGGCGCGCACCGGGGTGGTGCCGGGCCAGGCGAACTTGAGGTAGCCGCGGGGTGCGGTCGCCACGGCCGTACGGCCCTCCGCACGGGCGAGGAGCGGCAGATCGTCCCCGGTGATGCCGGTGCCGTGCGCGATGAGCACGTCGGTGCCGAGGATGCCGGTGCGCTCCAGGACCTGGATCGGGGTGGCGCCGTGCCGGGCGAGGCTGGTGTCGGTCTGGTCCCGGTTCTCGGCGGCGTGGAGGTGCACGGGCAGTCCGTGGTCGCGGGCGAGCGCGGCGGTGGCGGCGAGGTCGGCGTCGGTCACCGTGTAGGGGGCGTGCGGGGCGAGGGCGGTGGTGATGCGGCCGCCGGCGGCGCCCCGGTGCCGCAACGCGAACTCCAGTGACGCTTCCCGCCCCTCGGCGCCCTGCGAGGAGAAGTACGCCTGGCCCAGCTGCGCCCGCATCCCGCACCCGGCGACGACGGCGGCCACGGCGTCCATGTGGAAGTAGCTGTCCGCGAAGGTCGTCACCCCCGCGCGGATCATCTCGGCGCAGGCCAGCCGGGCGCCCAGGGTCACGTCCCGTTCGGTGAGGTTGGACTCGACGGGCCAGACGACGTCGTTGAACCACTCCTCGGTGGGCAGGTCCTCGGCGAGGCCCCGCAGGGCGGCCATCGGCGCGTGCGTGTGGCAGTTGACCAGCCCGGGAAGGGCGACCTGGCCGTGGGCGTCGATACGGTCGGCGGCGGCCAGGCCGGCGACGGCGGCGGCGGCGGTCGTCACGGAGTCGACGGCTCCGTCCCGTACGACGATCGCGGTGTCCTCCTCGAAACCGATCCGCTCCCGGTCGTCGTGGACGAGGACGGTGCAGCCGGTGATGACGAGATCCGCGGGCTTCCCGTGCGAAGAAGGCGTCATCACGCCAACCTACGGGGGCGGGCTCCGGCGCGGCACCGGTCAGCCGGGGGCGCTCACCCCGCGAGCGGCAGTTCGGGGCGGTCGCCGCCCACGCGGCCGCGCCGCTGGGCCAGTTCGTCCCCCAGCTCGGCGAGCCGGGCAGTGTGGCGGGGCGTGAGCCGGCCGGTGTCGTCGAGGTGGACGGCGCAGGCGGTGGTGGTGTCGACGAGCCGTTCGAGGACCGCGGCGACCTCGTCCGTGCCCTCGGAGTGGCGGGCGAGGGCGGGCAGTTCGGCGGCGGCGCGGTCGATGGCGGCGCGTGCCTCGGCGAGCGTGCGGTAGGCCTCGCGGCGCAGCGTCCACCGGGTGGCGCGGTCGCCGGACCCGCTCAGTACGTGCGCGAGGTAGGCCTGCGCGGCGGCGTCGGCGGCTCCGATCCGGGCCCGTACGCCGCCGCCCCGCTGTCCCGGCATCGGCAGATGCCCGACGACCAGCACGATCGCGCAGGCCAGCAGCGTCTCTCCGATGCGGCCGGCGGATGCCTGGGGTTCGCCGCCGACCATGACCAGGGCGAGGACGAGGACGGTGACCACCGTGGTCTGGGCGGCGAAGTGCCGCGCGGCGACCGGCACCAGGGCACCGCACACGGCGACCAGCGCGACCAGTCCCTCGGGCCGGGGCAGTACGGCCGCGAACCCGGCGAACAGCAAGGCCCCGAGCACGGTCCCGGCCGCCCGGCACAGGACCCGCGACACGAGCGGACCGAGATCGGGCTTGACGAGGAAGACGGCGGTGGCGGGCAGCCAGTACCAGTGCTGGTGGGCGCCGTACCAGTGGCCGTGGTGCAGCGCCTGGGCGACAGCGGCACTTGCTCCGAAGCACAGCCCGACCCGCAGCCCGTACTCCCGTCCGCCCGCCCCGAGGATCTCGCGGGCGAGGGCGGCGGCCGACCGCCTGCGGGTGTGCAGGTCCCGGCCCCTGCCCAGGTCGAAGGCGACCGCGGCGTGCAGGAGGGCGTCGTCCAGGGCGCGCAGCGCGGGGTCGGTGCGCTGGGGCGCGGGCAGTGGTCCCGCGTGGGCGTTGCCGCGTACGGCGGCCGCGAGCCGCCGGGGCCCTTCCGAGGCACGGGCGGGCACGGGCCGCTCGGCCCACGCGAGCGCGGTCGCGGCTTCGCCGAGGGGCAGCGCGGCCGCGTACTGGGCGTGCAGTCGGCGTTCGGCCGCGGTGGAGGCACGGCGCCGCAGCCGGGGTCCGGCGAGCGCGTCCTGGGCGTGGTCGAGGGCGGCGGTGAGCGCGGCCCGGCGGGCCACGGCGTGCTCGGTGCCGACGGCGTCCAACAGTGCGGCGACGGCGTCGTACACGCCGGCGACGGCGGCGCGCTCCCCGTCGAAGCGGAATCCGCCGTTCAGAGAGCCGGGCGTGGGCAGGACCAGCCGCAGCAGGAGCAGCCATCCGGCGCCGGCGAGGAAGGCCAGCACGCTCTGCCACCCGGGGTCGGGCAACAGCATCCCGGCGCCCACCGCGCTGCCGACCAGCAGCTGCGTCCCGGTCTGGGACGCCACGGGCCCGACGGCACTGACGCCGCCCGCGACCAGCCCGAGCCCGGTCAGCACCAGGGTCAGCCAAACGGCGCCCAGCTGCTGTCCGGCGTACGTCCCGACGAGCAGCCCGGCCGCGCCCGCGAGCGCGGGTACGCCGATCCGCCGCACGGACGTACGGCGACTGCCCGGCCGGTCGTTGATGCCGGCCAGCATGGCGGCGATCGCGGCGACGACTCCCAGGGAGGCCCGCCCGGCGGCCAGCGCGGCGACCAGCAGCGGCCCACCGGCCAGCGCACCGCGCGTGACCGCGTTCCAGGGCACGGGACCGCGCTGGGCGTTCAGAGTATGGGCGAGCCACGGCGGGAGCACACGGGCGGCGGTGCGGAACAAGGGGCGCGGCCTCCTGTCGTCGGGTCGAGGGCGATGACGAGCCTTCGGGCGACGGTGGCCGGGCTGGGCGGTGCGGTGCGGTGCGGTGCGGTGCGGTGCGGTGTCAAGCGTACGACGGGATGGCGCGGGGGCGGAAACGCGCGTGTTTCCGGAGGATGACGGCGGCCTCGGCGCCTACGCCAGGCCCTCCAGGGCGACGCGCAGCAACGTCTCGGTGTGTTCCACCGAGCGGGTCAGGGAGCGCGGCTCCGGCGTCAGTCCGGCGACCAGCTCGTCGATCCCGCCCAGCCCGGCGCGCTCGACGATGCCCTTCTCGTTGGTGACCCACTCCCCCTGTGCCGCCGGCATCGCGTGTGCCGTCCGGGTGGTGGCGAGGGCGATGGCTCCGGCGACCTGGATAAAGGCTCCCTTGGGGCGTGGCCGTTTCTCGCGTAGGCGAGGGTGGCCGTGGCCGCGCCGTGCCCGCGGTCGGGGGCGGTGGCGCGCAGGGCGTCGGGGTAGTCGGGGCGGGGCAGTTCGCCGCGCAGCGTCCGGTTGTCACCGGCCCAGCCGAGGGCGCGGAGGTCGCCGGGGTCGAAGTCGCCCCGGTAGTGGACCGCCATGTCCCAGTCGCTGTCGGGTCTGTGCGTGCCCTGGGCCCGGGAGCCGCCGAGGGTGACCGCCCGGACGGTGGGCAGGGCGGCGAGCCGGCCGGCGGTGGTGTCGAGGAAGGCACCGTCCGTGGGGTCCGTGAGGGAGGGCACTGCGGTGGGCTCCTGGCGGTGACGAGGCGACGGAACGGACACCGGAAGCCCAGGCGTGCCCGGGCGCGGGCCGCGAGGGAAATCCGGGTGCGCGACGTGGGCCGGGAGGCGGACGATCGGGAGGTTGTCCGTCCAGCTTTCAGGAGCCCACGTGATTCAGCGCGTCACCGTGTCCGGTCTCTTCCCGCCGCCCACCTACTCCCACGCCTCCGTCGTCGAGGCCGGCACCAGGCTCGCCTTTCTCGCCGGGGCCGTTCCGCTCGACGCGGACGGGAAGCTGGTCGGCGAGGGCGACCCGGTCCGTCAGGCCGAGCAGGTCGTCGCGAACCTCACCGAGCAGTTGCGTGCCGTCGGCAGCGACCTGCGGTACGTGGTGTCGACCGACGTGTACGTGGTGGGTACCGAGCCCGCCGAGCTGTCCGCCGTCTGGGACGTCGTCGAGGCGTCGGGGCTCAGTACCGGCCCGCATTCCTCGACGCTTCTCGGAGTGAGCTGCCTCGGGTACACGGGACAGCTGGTGGAGATCACGGCAACGGCGGTCGTGCCCGAGGAGGCCCGTCCGTGAGCCCGGACACGGGGGCCGGCGCGTTCGTCCTGCGGCGCGCGTCGGCCGGCGACGCGCGTGCCGCCGCCGACGTGTGGCTGCGCTCCTTCGCCGCCGCGCTGCCGACCGTGGTCCGGCCCCGGACCGACGACGAGGTCCGGGCGTACTTCCGGTACGTGGTGGTGGAGCAGCACGAGGCGTGGGTGGCCGAGGAGACCGATGGTGCGGTGGCGGGGGTGATGGTGCTGGAGGGCGAGGAGTTGTCGCAGCTGTATCTCGCCCCCGAACGGCGCGGGCGCGGGCTCGGCGACCGGTTCGTCGCCCTGGCCAAGGAGCGCAGGCCGGCCGGGCTCGAGCTGTGGACGTTCCAGGTCAACGCGCCCGCGCACCGCTTCTACGAGCGGCACGGGTTCACCGCGGTGGAGCGGACGGACGGCGCCAGGAACGAGGAGCGGGAGCCGGACGTGCGGTACGTGTGGCGTCCGTAGGCAGGGGTCGGTAGGCGCAGGGGTCGGTAGGCGCAGGGGTCGGTAGGCGCAGGGGTCGGTAGGCGCAGGGGTCGGTAGGCGCAGGGGTCGGTGGGCGCAGGGGCCCGTAGGCAGGCGTTCGCAGGCAGGGCGTCCGGCGCGCCCGGCCGCCGCACCCACGTCCGTACGCCGCTCAGGCTTCGCGCCGGGCGTAGGTGTCCGTCGCCGCCACGAGTGCCTCGTCCCCGACGGCTCCGGCGTCGTGTCCGGCCTCGTCCACGACCACCAGCTCGCTGTCCGGCCACGCGTGGTGGAGCCGCCATACGATGCCCAGGAGGTTGCCGAAGTCGAGGCTGCCCTGGACCAGGGTGCCGGGGACCCCCTTCAGCAGGTGCGCGTCCCTGAGGACCACGCCCTCGTCGTTGCCCTCGCCGAGGAAGTGGCCGTTGCCCCAGTAGTGCGTGACGGTGCGGGCGAAGCCCAGGCGGAACTCCGGGTCCTCGAACCGGGCGACCGAGCGTGGCGGCGCCGGTATGGTCGCCGTCTCCCAGTCGGTCCAGGCACGGGCGGCCCGCTCCCGCACCGCGGCCTCCGGCGACTCCAGCAGCCGGTTGTAGGCGGCGGCCGGATCGCCGTCGCGCTGGTCAGGGGGGAGCGCGGCGAGGAATCGCTCGAAAGCCTCGGGGAAGATCTTGCCCAGCCCTCGGGTGAGGAGGGCCACCTCGGCGTTGGAGCCGGTCGCGACGCCGGTCAGCACCAGCTCGGACACCACACCGGGGTGCGTCTGCGCGTACCGCAGGCCCAGGACCGATCCCCACGACACGCCCCACACCAGCCAGCGCTCGATGCCCAGGTGGGCGCGGAGCCGTTCCAGGTCCGCCATGACGTGGGCGGTGGTGTTGACGCTCATGTCGGTGTCGTGTGCGCTCGCGCCGGGCAGCGACCGTCCGGCGCCGCGCTGGTCGAGGAGGACGATCCGGTAGGCGGCCGGGTCGAAGTACCGCCGGTGCCCCGGGCGCGCTCCGCTGCCCGGCCCGCCGTGCAGCACCAGCGCGGGCTTGCCGTGCGGGTTGCCGCAGGTCTCCCAGTAGACGCTGTTGCCGTCACCGACGTCGAGCATGCCGTGGTCGTACGGTTCGATCTCCGGATACAGGCCCATCGGAGCACCGTAGCGCCGCCGGGCGGGAGCACTCATCCGCTTTAAAAGGGGCGCGCATCCGCTTACAGGGGCGCCCATCCGCTCTACCGGGTAGGCAGGCCCGCAGCGTCCGCCGCCGCGCGCAGCACGTCGCGGAGCATCTCGGGAGTCAGCCGGCCGGTGAAGGTGTTGCGCTGGCTGACGTGGAAGCAGCCGAAGAGGCGCAGGCCGGGCCCGTCGGGCGCGCCCAGGGTGACCTGCCCGCCGTGTGCGAAGGGCGGACGGGGGCGGGGCACGGTCCAGCCCGCGTCGGCGAACGCGGGCAGCGCCGCCTGCCATCCGAAGGCGCCGAGCACGACCACCGCACGCAGCGTCGGCCGCAGCAGGTCCAGCTCCTGGACGAGCCAGGGACGGCAGGTGTCGCGTTCGGCGGGGGTGGGTTTGTTGGCGGGCGGGGCGCAGTGCACCGGCGAGGTGACGCGCACGCCGAGCAGTTCCAGGCCGTCGTCGGCGGAGACCGCGGTGGGCTGCGAGGCGAGGCCCACGTCGTACAGCGCCTGGTACAGCACGTCTCCGGAGCGGTCGCCGGTGAACATCCGGCCGGTGCGGTTGCCGCCATGGGCCGCGGGGGCGAGTCCGACGATCAGCAGGCTCGCGCCGGGCGGTCCGAAGCCCGGCACCGGACGGCCCCAGTACGTCCAGTCGGCGAAGGCCGCCCGTTTCGTACGGGCCACCTCCTCCCGCCAGTCGACCAGCCTCGGGCAGGCCCGGCAGTCCGCGATCCGCTGGTCGAGGGTGGAGAGGCCGCCGGTGTCCATACGTCCACCGTAGAACGATCCTCCGGCGGAAATTGCGGTCCCTCCCGCCGGGGCGGGCGGCTAAGGTCGGAGCATGGCTTCCGAGCATGACGAGGGCAAGGTCCCGGCGGACGGGGCGGGCGTCCCGCAGGACGCCCCTCGGGCCCCGGAACAGGACCCGAAGACCGCCGCCGCGATCGCCGCCGCCGAGGCGGCCGGGCCGCAGAGCGGTGAGAGCGTCCGGGTGGACAGCTGGATCTGGGCCGTCCGCCTGATCAAGACCCGCTCCCTCGGCGCCACCGCCTGCCGGGGCGGCCACGTCCGGGTGAACGGTGACCGAGTGAAGCCCGCGTACTCACTGCGCGTGGGCGACGAGGTGCGCCTGCGGCACGAGGGCCGGGAACGCGTCGTCATCGTGAAGCGGCTCATCCGCAAGCGCGTCGGTGCCCCGGTCGCCGCCCAGTGCTACGTCGACAACTCCCCGCCGCCCCCGCCCCGCGAGGCCGTCGCCCCGGCCGGGATCCGTGACCGCGGCGCCGGGCGGCCGACCAAGCGGGACCGCCGTGAGATGGAGCGCCTGCGCGGGCTGGAGAGCCTGGCCCGCGCTCGTAAGGACGCCGAGACCAGGCCCTGATCCCGTCCTCGGACCGCTCGCTCAGCCGCGCCGGGCCCGGAGCAGCCGGAGCAGCTCCCCGTTGTGCTCGCGGCGGGCCCGGGCGATGACCAGGAGCGGCACCAGCAGGATGAGCGGCGTCACCGCGTTCTCACCGTCGAAGTAGGTCAACTGGACGACGAACGCGCCGATCATCAGCGCGCCGAGCGCCGTCGCCGCCACCGACTGGAGCACCGGGATCAGCAGGGCGACCGCTCCGGCCAGCTCCAGGACTCCGATCGCGTACATGCCGGCGTCGCCCCAGCCCATCGTGGCGAAGCTGTCGGCCGCCGAGGAGTGCCCGACGAGCTTGGGCGAGGCGCTCGCCACGGCGAAGAACAGCGCGACGAGCACCTGCACCACGCGCAGGGTGATCCGGGCGGTGCGAGCCGTGGGGGCGGCAGAAGCGGCGGTCTCGGCCATGGCGGTCTCCTGAGCTGGTTGGTCCGTGATGCTGTCGGGTGGGTAGACCGCCCGCGGGACCGGAACTCATCGCCGGATCCCTACTCTTGTCGCATCACTCATGTGGCCTCACCCCTGTGGCACCGGAATCGCCCTCACCCACGTCCCGTCGTCGGTCAGGTACCGGTCCACCCGGAGTCCCGCCTCCGCCAGTGCCTGCTCGAACTGTTCCTTCGTCAGCGGCCGGGCCAGGAAGGTCTGGGTCCAGACCGCGTCCGGGAACTCGTACTCCGCGCGTACCGAGTCGACCCCCTCCGCGACCGGGTCCGCCGACAGGATCCGCACGGTGAAGCCGCTGGGGTCGACCCGCTCGCGCGGCAGGTTCGTGTGGTAGTCCGCGCCCTCGCGCTGGATCAGTACGCAGCCGTCGTCCGCGACGTGGCGCGCGCAGGTGCGCAGCAGGCCCCGCCGCACCTCGACGTCCCCGGTGTGGACGAGGAACGACGCCATCATCACCACGTCGAAGCGCTCGTCCAGGTCGAGGTGCTCGATCGGACGGCATATGGTCCGTGCGCCGCGCACGCGCTCCAGCATCTCGGCGGACTCGTCGACCGCGGTGACGGAGAACCCGCGCTCCAGCAGCGGATGGGTCATGCGGCCCACCCCGCTGCCCAGCTCCAGGATGTGCGCACCCCCGGCTACGGCGGCGGCGACGATGTCCGGCTCGGGTCCTGCGGGCAGCCGCGCATACAGCTCGACGGCACAGCCGTCCGGGGTGATGGCGCCGGGGCCCGTCCCCTGGTGTCCCTCTCGCATTCTGAGTTCCATGCCCGTCCAACGGCCCGTCACCGCACACCCGTTCCCATGCGCCGTCGGTTCACCCGACCGAGTGAACGCACGCGGTCCGGTGGTGCGGCGGGACCGCCGAGGCGGCCCGTTTCCCCCTCGTGGGCCCGCCGGAGTACGTTGCTTGAAGGAGTGGTGATCCGATACGTACAGGCAGTGAACCGGCCACCGCGCGCAGTGCCCTGCGGGCGCGGTTCTGGCTGAGCCTGTGGGGGCTGGTCTGGGCGATCTTCGGGACGGCGGCCTTCGCGCTCACCGGCCGTACCGGATGGGCCGTGGCCTGCGGGGTGCTCTGGCTGGTCGCGACGATCGACCTCACGGTGGTCCTGCGGCACCTGCGCCAGGGCCCGCACTACCAGCCGGGCCGGGACATCCCGCCGTACCCGCCGCAGAGGGACTGACCCTCGGGGCCTCAGGGCCTTGGGGGCCTTGGGCCTCAGGGACTCAGGAGTCGAAACGCGCCTGCTGGAGGTACTCCGGGTTCGGGTCCAGGGCCGCCGCCAGCCTGAAGTGCCGCCGGGCCTGGTCGGGGCAGCCCCGGCGCTCGTAGGTGCGGGCCAGCGCGAAGTGCGCGAACGCGTTGTCCGGCTCGCGCTCCAGGACGATGGTGAACTCCAGCTCGGCCGGTCGCAGTTGCGCCGCGGCGAAGAAGGCACGGGCGCGCAGCAGCCGCGCGGCGGTGTTCTCGGGGTGGGCTCCGATGACCGCGTCGAGCAGCTTCACCGCGCCCCGCGGGTCCCGCGCCGCGAGCAGCTGCTCGGCGGCACGGAAGTCGATGACATCCGTCTCCGGGGTACGTCCGGTCGAACCGCTGATCTCGGGCACGGCAGAGTCCTTCCCTCACTGGAAGGGATCAACGCCCGCGCGGGGCACCCTATTCCTGTGCCGTCCGGCGCCGGGCGTGTGCCCGGTGAGCCAGCTCGGTCCACACCTCCGCGACGCGGCGTCGCAGCTCGTCCAGCGGCACGTCGTTGTCGATGACCACGTCCGCGATCTCCCGGCGCTGCTCACGCGTCGCCTGGGCGGCCATGCGCGCCCGTGCGTCCGGTTCGGTCATGCCGCGCAGCCGGACCAGCCGGTCGAGCTGGGTGGCCGGGTCGGCGTCCACGACGACCACGACGTCGTACAGCGGTGCCATGCCGTTCTCGGTGAGCAGGGGGACGTCGTGGACGACGACGGCGTCGTCGTCGGCCGCCTCTTCGAGGTCGCGGGAGCGGTCGCCCACCAAAGGGTGCACGATCGCGTTCAGCGCGGCGAGGCGCTCCGGGTCGGCGAAGACGATCGAGCCGAGCTTAGGCCGGTCCAGGCTGCCGTCCCCGGCGAGCACGTCCTCGCCGAAGGCCGCCACCACCGCCGCGAGTCCCGGGGTCCCGGGCGCGACGACCTCGCGCGCGATCCGGTCCGCGTCGATCAGTACGGCGCCGTGCTCGACGAGCAGCCTCGACACCTCGCTCTTGCCGGCACCGATCCCGCCGGTCAGGCCCACCTTCAGCATGAGCGGAAGCTTAGGGCCTGCCGGTGACGGCACATTCCACGGCCCCGTCCGCGGGCCGGCCCGGGCGAGGTCAGTTGTCGCCCTCCCGGTCCGCCAGGAACTGTTCGAACTCGCGGCCGATCTCGTCCGCCGAGGGGATCTCGACGGGCTCGGCGAGCATGTTGCCGCGGGTCTCGGCGCCGGCGGCCGCGTCGTACTGGTGCTCCAGGCCCTGGACGAGGGCGGTCAGCTCCTCGTCGCCCTCCTGGATCTGCCGGTCGATCTCCGTCTGGGTGCGGTGGGCGTCCGTGCGCAGGGCGTGCGCGATGCCGGGCAGGACCAGGCCGGTCGCCGCGGTGATCGCCTCCAGGACGGTCAGCGCCGCGTCCGGGTACGGGGAGCGGGCGATGTAGTGCGGGACGTGCGCGGCGACACCCAGGACGTCGTGGCCGGCCTGCGTGAGCCGGTACTCGACGAGCGCCTCGGCGCTGCCGGGGACCTGCGCCTCCTCGAAGGGGCTGCGGTGGCCCGGTACGAGGTCGGTGCGGGTGCCGTGCGGGGTGACGCCGACGGGGCGGGTGTGCGGAACACCCATGGGGATGCCGTGGAAGCTCACCGCCAGGCGGACGCCCAGGCGCTCCACGATCTGCGCCACGGCCGCGGCGAAGCGCTCCCACTCGACGTCCGGCTCGGGGCCGGACAGCAGCAGGAACGGCGCCCCGGTGGCGTCCTGGACGAGCCGCACCTCGATGGTGGGCTCCTCGTACTCCGTCCAGCTGTCCCGCTTGAAGGTCAGCAGCGGACGGCGTGCCCGGTAGTCCACGAGCCGGTCGTGGTCGAAGCGGGCGACGACCTGGTGGGGCAGCGTGTCGAGCACGCGCTCGACGATCTGGTCGCCGGTTTCCCCGGCGTCGATGTAGCCGTCGAAGTGGTACAGCATGACCAGTCCGGCCGACTCCTGCGCGAGCGCCATGTCGACGACGGCCAGGCCCTTCGGCTCCCATGCGTACAAATCCTGCGGATCAAGCACAGTGACCGCTCCCCTCCTCGTGTTCGTACCTGACAACGCCTGGACGGGGACGGGCATTCCCGCAAGAGCGAGGACTGTGATCTTGGCGGCCGGCCGGAGGGGCGCTGTCCAGCGCAACGCCAAAGGGCCGTACCTCGAAAGGTACGACCCTTTGGTCTACGGCTTGGCCTCAGTGGCCTGCGCTCAGCTCTGGCCGCCGGCCAGCTTCTCGCGCAGCGCGGCCAGCGCCTCGTCCGACGCCAGGGCGCCGGAGTTGTCGCCGCCCTCGGAGGAGTACGAGCCGCCGCCACCGCCGCCGGACGCGACCGGAGCCGCACCCGCGGTGTCGGCACCCTCGGCCGCGGCCTTCTCGTCCGCCTCGCGGGACTTGATGACCTGGGCCTGGTGCTGCTCGAAGCGCTGCTGCGCCTCGGCGTACTGCGTCTCCCACGCCTCGCGCTGGGTCTCGTAGCCCTCGAGCCAGTCGTTGGTCTCGGGGTCGAAGCCCTCGGGGTAGATGTAGTTGCCCTGGTCGTCGTAGGACGCGGCCATGCCGTACAGGGTCGGGTCGAACTCGACCGTCGACGGGTCGGCACCGAAGGCCTCGTTGGCCTGCTTCAGCGAGAGGCTGATGCGACGGCGCTCGAGGTCGATGTCGATGACCTTGACGAAGATCTCGTCGTTGACCTGGACGACCTGCTCCGGGATCTCCACGTGGCGCTCGGCCAGCTCGGAGATGTGGACCAGACCCTCGATGCCCTCGTCCACGCGGACGAACGCACCGAACGGCACCAGCTTCGTGACCTTGCCGGGCACGACCTGGCCGATCTGGTGGGTGCGGGCGAACTGCTGCCACGGGTCTTCCTGGGTCGCCTTCAGCGACAGGGAGACACGCTCGCGGTCCATGTCGACGTCGAGAACCTCGACGGTGACCTCCTGGCCGACCTCGACGACCTCGGAGGGGTGGTCGATGTGCTTCCAGGACAGCTCGGAGACGTGGACCAGACCGTCGACGCCACCCAGGTCCACGAAGGCACCGAAGTTGACGATCGAGGAGACGACGCCGGAACGGACCTGACCCTTCTGGAGGGTGGTGAGGAACGTCTGGCGGACCTCGGACTGGGTCTGCTCCAGCCAGGCACGGCGGGACAGGACCACGTTGTTGCGGTTCTTGTCCAGCTCGATGATCTTCGCCTCGAGCTCCTTGCCCACGTAGGGCTGGAGGTCGCGGACGCGGCGCATCTCGACCAGGGAGGCCGGGAGGAAGCCGCGGAGGCCGATGTCGAGGATGAGACCACCCTTGACGACCTCGATGACGGTACCGGTGACGATGCCGTCCTCTTCCTTGATCTTCTCGATGGTGCCCCAGGCACGCTCGTACTGGGCGCGCTTCTTCGAGAGGATCAGGCGGCCTTCCTTGTCCTCCTTCTGGAGAACAAGGGCCTCGATCTCGTCACCAACGGCGACGACCTCGTTGGGGTCGACGTCGTGCTTGATCGAGAGCTCGCGGCTCGGGATGACACCTTCGGTCTTGTAACCGATGTCGAGCAGGACCTCGTCCCGGTCGACCTTCACGATGACGCCGTCGACGATGTCGCCGTCGTTGAAGTACTTGATCGTCTCGTCGATCGCGGCGAGGAAGGCTTCCTCGTTACCGATGTCGTTGACCGCTACCTGCGGGGTGGTGGCGGTGGTCTCGGTGCTGCTCGTCATGTGGGAAAGGGCTCCGGTACGGACATTGAAGTCGTAGGTACTGCTTACGCCGGGAGCCCGTTTCGCTCTGCCGAAGCCGGACAGCCAAGGAAGCGTCACCGAAAACCACTGGCGACGCCTCGAGAACCGAGGGGACATACAACAGATGCGAGCGCGGCCTACTACGTCTGAGGCGCGCAGGCCCGCAGCGCAACTTGTAGCATACGGGGGCAGCCGGGCAGGGTCAATGCGCGAAGCCGCACACCCGGGGCAGATCACCGCATACCCGGCACAAAAGCTGTCCCCCGAGGCCACGTGGACCCCTGAGCGTCCCTTGCGTGACCCGGGCCGGCGGCACGGAAGAGCCCGCAGACTAGTACGAGGGAGCCGGTCATCCAAGAGCCCGTAACGTCCGAGACCGCGGCGGCGGAACCCGAGGCCACCCGGCGTGCCGCCGGTGTCACGGAGAGTTCGCGCGCCAACCGCGGCTGGTGGGACCGGAACGCGGACGAGTACCAGACCGAGCACGGCACCTTCCTCGGCGACGACCGCTTCGTGTGGTGTCCCGAGGGCCTGGACGAGATGGAGGCCGAGCTGCTCGGCCCGCCGGAGGACCTGAAGGGGAAGACGGTCCTGGAGATCGGCGCCGGCGCCGCGCAGTGCTCGCGCTGGCTGACCGCCCAGGGTGCCCGTCCCGTGGCCCTCGACCTCTCCCACCGCCAGCTCCAGCACGCCCTGCGCATCGGCGGCGACTTCCCCCTGGTCTGCGCCGACGCCGCCGTGCTGCCCTTCGCGGACGGCTCGTTCGACCTGGCGTGCTCGGCGTACGGGGCGCTGCCGTTCGTCGCCGATCCGCGGCTGGTGCTGCGGGAGGTGCGCCGGGTGCTGCGCCCGGGGGGCCGCTTCGTCTTCTCCGTCACGCATCCGCTGCGCTGGGCGCTGCCGGACGAGCCGGGCCCCGAGGGGCTGTCGGTGTCCGCGTCGTACTTCGACCGCACGCCCTACGTCGAGCAGGACGACGAGGGCCGCGCGGTGTACGTCGAGCACCACCGGACGCTCGGTGACCGGGTGCGGGACGTGGTGACGTCCGGATTCCGGCTGGTGGACCTCGTGGAACCGGAGTGGCCGGACTGGAACACCTCCGAGTGGGGCGGGTGGTCCCCGCTGCGCGGGCACCTGATCCCGGGGACGGCGATCTTCGTGTGCGAGCGCGACTGAGCCGTACGGGCCGTGCGTGCGCACGCGCGTGTGGAGGCCGGTTCCGCGGTCGTACGACACTGGGGGCGTGATCCGTTACGACGCCCTGGACGCGCTGCCCGTGCGCGGTGTCCTGCCCGCACTGCACGACGCCCTGGAAGGGCACGGCACGGCGGTGCTGGTCGCGCCGCCCGGCACCGGCAAGACGACGCTGGTCCCCCTCGCGCTGGCCGGGCTGCTGGGCGAGGGACCCGCGCGGCGCGTGGTCGTGGCCGAGCCCCGGCGGATCGCGGCGCGGGCGGCGGCCCGGCGGATGGCGTGGCTGCTGGGTGAGAAGCCCGGCGCGCGTGTCGGGTACACCGTGCGCGGTGAGCGGGTGGTCGGGCGGCACACGCGCGTGGAGGTCGTCACGACCGGTGTACTCCTGCAGCGGCTCCAGCGGGACCAGGAACTGACCGGCGTCGACGTGGTGGTGCTCGACGAGTGCCACGAGCGGCACCTGGACGCGGACACGGCGGCGGCGTTCCTGTGGGACGTGCGCCAGGCGCTCCGCCCGGAGCTGCGCCTGGTGGCCGCGTCGGCGACGACGGACGCGGAGGGCTGGGCCCGGCTGCTGGGCGGGGCGCCGGTCGTCGAGGCGCGGGGCGTGTCGCATCCCGTGGAGGTGGTCTGGTCGCCGCCGGGGCGTCCGGTGCGGCCCCCGCACGGGACGCGGGTGGATCCGGCGCTGCTCGCGCACGTCGCGTCGGTGGTGCGGCGGGCGCTGGCCGAGCGCGACGGGGACGTGCTCTGCTTCCTGCCCGGCGTCGGGGAGATCGCGCGTGTCGCCGGGCAGCTGGGGGGTCTCGGGGACGTCGACGTGCTCCAGGTGCACGGGCGGGCGCCCGCGGCCGTGCAGGACGCGGTGCTGGTGCCCGGGGCGCGGCGCCGGGTGGTGCTGGCGACCTCGGTGGCGGAGTCGTCGCTGACGGTTCCGGGCGTGCGGGCGGTCGTGGACGCCGGACTGGCGCGGGAGCCGCGCGTCGACCACGCGCGCGGGCTGAGCGCCCTGACGACGGTGCGGGCCTCGCGGGCGGCGGCGCGGCAGCGGGCGGGGCGGGCCGGGCGGGAGGCCCCCGGCGCGGTGTACCGCTGCTGGGCGGAGGCGGAGGACGCCCGGCTGCCGCGCTTCCCGGCGCCGGAGATCAAGGTGGCCGACCTGACCGCGTTCGCCCTGCAGGCGGCCTGCTGGGGGGATCCGGACGCGTCCGGACTGGCGCTCCTGGACCCGCCGCCGGGCGGGGCGATGGCGGCGGCGCGGTCGGTCCTGACGGCGGTCGGGGCGGTCGACTCCACCGGGCACGTCACGCCCCGGGGCATCCGGCTGTCCCGCCTCGGCGTCCATCCCCGCCTGGGACGGGCCCTGCTCGACGCGGCCGGATCGGCGACGGGGGACGCGGGGGCGGGTCGCTCCGGTGGTGGCGGCGGTGGCCCCGAGGTGGTCGCCGAAGTGGTCGGGCTGCTCAGTGAGGAGGCGCCGCGGGAGTACGGGGACGAGCTGGTGTCGGTACTGCGGGCCGCCCGGCGTGGAGGTGACGGCTATGCGGCGCGGTGGCGGGCGGAGGTGCGGCGGCTGCGGGGCGCTGTGGAGCCCGGGGACGGCCGGCGGGGGCTGCCGATCGCCGAGGAGGCTCTCGCCGGGCTGGTGGCCGCCCTGGCCTTTCCCGAGCGCGTGGCGAAGAAGGACGGCGGTACCTATCTGATGGTCTCCGGCACCCGGGCCGAGCTGCCCGAGGGGTCGGCGCTGCGGGGTGCGCCGTGGATCGCCGTCGCCGTGGCCGACCGGCCGGTGGGGCGGGGCCACGCGCGCGTGCAGCTCGGTGCGGTGGTCGACGAGGAGACGGCGCGGCTCGCGGCGGGGGCGCTGCTGGCGGAGCGGGACGAGGTCCACTGGCGCGACGGCGACGTCGTGGCCCG
The DNA here is from genome assembly GCF_042740985.1 of Streptomyces sp. NPDC058985. Classification (NCBI taxonomy): domain Bacteria; kingdom Bacillati; phylum Actinomycetota; class Actinomycetes; order Kitasatosporales; family Streptomycetaceae; genus Streptomyces; species Streptomyces sp. NPDC058985. Next base: position 46,472 of record NZ_JBHYJX010000018.1, read on the forward strand.
GCGGGTGGAGCGGCTCGGCGCCGTGGAACTCACGGTCCGGCCGCTCACCGGCGCCGACCCCGGACTCGTCCGGGACGCGCTGCTCGAAGGGCTGCGGCAGGAAGGTCTGGCGCTGTTGCGCCGTACGGCAGACGCGGACGCGCTGCGCGCGCGGCTCGCGTTTCTGCGGCGGCACCTCGGTGAGCCGTGGCCGGACGTCTCCGACGACGCCCTCCACGCACGCGTGGACGAGTGGTTGGAGCCCGAGCTGGGCCGGGCCCGGTTCCGGGCCGACCTGGGCCGGATCGACGCCGTGGAGGCGCTGGCGCGGCTGCTGCCCTGGGCGTCCGGGGAGGCGTCGCACCTCGACGAGCTGGCGCCCGAGCGCATCACGGTCCCCAGTGGGTCCAGGATCCGGATCGACTACGGCGACCCGGAACAGCCGGTCCTCGCGGTGAAGTTGCAGGAGATGTTCGGGCTGCAGCGGTCGCCCCGGATCACCGGGGTGCCCCTGCTCGTCCATCTCCTCTCCCCCGCCGGACGCCCCGCCGCGGTCACGGCCGACCTGGCCTCCTTCTGGCGGGACGGCTACAAGGGCGTACGCGCGGAGCTGCGCGGCCGGTACCCGAAGCATCCGTGGCCCGAGGATCCCGCCACGGCGGAGCCGACCCGGTACACGAAGGCCCGGCTCGCAAAGTGACGCGGGGGCCTGGGGAGACGGCGAGGGCGCCCGCCGCCGTGGCGGAGGGCGCCCTCGGTCGTCCGGCCTGGATCGCTTATGCCTTGGGCTCGGCGGAAGGGCTCGTGGACGGCTCCGTGGAGGGGTCGGTCGACGGCTCCGTGGACGGGCCGGGCGTCGGCTCGGCCGCCTCGGCGACCTTCAGCTGGACGTTGAGCGCGCCGCCGCCCGCCGCGGTGACGCGGAGCATGTACGTGCCGGTGGTGTCGTCGGCGTACAGCTTCGGCAGCTTCAGCATGCCCTTGGCGTCGGTCTTGAGGCCGGTCAGGGTGCGGACGGTCTTGCCGTCGGCGTCCTTGAAGTAGGGGCCCTTGTCCGCCTCGGTCGGGTCGAGCACCGACTTGATGAGCGTGGCGGTGACGGCGACCTTGTCGGCGGCGGCGCCCTTGTGCGTGGCCTTCACCTCGACCTGGTCCGCGAACTCGCCGCCCGGCACGCAGGTCAGCTCGGCGTCGCCGACGCGGTCGAGGGCGTCGGCGACGCGTTCGGTGACCGTGGCCTTGTAGTCGAGGCCCACGGTGCGGCCGATCACGGTGGCGCGGACGGTGAAGGCGCCGGTCCTCTCGCCCGCCACCAGCGCGGGCGCGACGGCCACGCCGGAGGCGTTGGTGGTGACCGCGGCGACCTTGTCGCCGCCGGTGAAGGCGGCGTCCGTGTCGCCCAGCACGGTGAAGCGGACGCGTACCTTGCCGACGGCCTTTCCGGCCTTGGTCTCGGCGCGGGCGCTGAGCCTCTCGGAGAAGGTGTCGCCCGCGATCGCGGTGAGCCCGGTGGCGCCCGCGTTCTCCAGGTGGTGCACCGTGTCGGTGGGCGTGGGGGGCCGGGTGCCGGTGGGCGGCTCCGGGTCGGGCGTCGGCTTGGGGGTCGGTGAGCCGGTGCCGGGGTTCGGAGGCTTGCCGGGCTCGGTCGGGGGGTTCGGCTTGTCGCTGCCGGGCGACGTGGAGCCGGAGCCGCCGGGTCGCGGCGTCGGGCTTGTCGCGCCGGGCGAGGTACCGGTGCCGGCGCCGATCGGGTCGTCGCTGCGGCCCACCGGGAGGCTGCCGGTGCCGTCGGGGATCTCGTGGCTGCCCTTGCGGTAGTGCTCCAGCCAGGACAGGACCGTGTGCAGGTAGTCCTGCGAGTTGTTGTAGCTGAGGATCGCGCTCTTGAGGTCGGCCTCGTCGGAGAGGTCCCAGGTGAAGCGGCAGAGGTAGTGACCGGCGGCGAGCGCGGCGTCGTAGACGTTGTTGGGGTCGTCCTTGCCGTCGCCGTTGCCGTCCCGGCCCGCCCACGACCAGGTGGAGGGGATGAACTGCATGGGGCCGACGGCGTTGTCGTAGTTGCTGTTGCCGTCGTAGACGCCGCCGTCGGTGTCCTTGATGAGCGCGAAGCCGTTGCCGTCGAGCTGGGGGCCGATGATCTTGCCGATGGTGGTGCCCTGGGCGTCGACGCGGCCGCCGCGGGCCTGGCCGGACTCCACCTTGCCGATGGCCGCGAGGAGTTGCCACGGCAGGTTGCAGCCGGGCTTGGCCTGGCGCACCGCCGCCTCGGCCTTCTTGTAGGCGTCCAGGACGGTCGCGGGTATGCCGGCCTCGGCGGCGGCCCGGGAGTCGGGGGTGCCGGTGGTGGGCGCGGGGCTGGGGCTGTTGAGCGGCGGCAGGTCCGTGTAGTACGGCGAGTTGCCGGTCGCGCTCTCCTGGGAGGGTGTGTCGGACGTCGGCGCGTTGTCCGCGGTGGTCCGTCTGCCGTTGGCGTCGGCCGTCACGTCCGGGGCCTGGGACGCGGAGAGGGCCGCGACCACGACCGCCGCCACGGTGGTGGTGACCGCCGCCTTGCGGAGCCGCCGGTCGAAATGCGCCGCCATAGAGTGAACCCCTCCCGTGGACGCCCGCGCGTCCCTCTCCGTCCGTGCCCGGCCGCGGTGTCCGGCTGCCGTGCCGGCTGCCGTGCCATCGCCCGTTGTTTCCGCCCTGTTGTGACGATCGGTCCGCGCCGGCGGTTGCACCGCAACCTTCCGAGCGTGGTGTCCGTCTGTTCGACCGGCACGGTGCCGCAGGCGACCCTACGGCAACTTGCTTTGCACGGGCACCCGTTCGCGCCCGATATTCACCGGTTGGCCATAAGAGGAGTTCTGTTGCCCTTCACCCTCAGTCATGCCGCCGCCGTGCTGCCAGGAGTGCGGGGTGACGGGTCGGGCCGTGGACGGCTGATGCCGGCCGTGCTGGTGGCGGGGTCGTTCGCGCCCGACATGACCTATTACGCGGCGAGTTTCCTGCCCGAGGCGATGGAGTTCGGGGACGTCACGCACTCGTTTCCCGGTGTCTTCACGGTGGATGTGGCGGTGGCCTGGGCGCTGGTGGGGTTGTGGCTGCTGGTCCGCGAACCGCTGGTGGCTCTGCTGCCGAACGCCCACCAGGGGCGCGTCGCGCCTCTGTTGCGGTGCGGGGCGCCACGTGCGCGTGTGCTGCCCTCACTGGTGGCGTGGTGGTACGTGTCGGCGGTGCTGGGGGCGCTGACGCACGTGGTGTGGGACGCGTTCACGCACCTCGACCGCTGGGGGATGCGGGTGTTCCCGGTGCTGGGCCGGGAGATCGCGGGCTCGCCGCTCTACTGGTACCTGCAGTACGGCGGCTCCGCGGTGGCGGCGGTCGTGATCGTCGTGTTCCTGACGCGGGCGCTGCGCCGGACGCCCCGGAGCGGGACGCCGGCGGTCGCGGTCCTCTCGGTCCGGGACCGGTGGTGGGCCGCGGCGCTGCTCGGCTGCTGCGCGGTGGCCGGGGCGGTGCGGCGTGCGACGCGGTGGTGGGACTACTGGGGTCACATGGCGAAGCCCTGGGAGCTGATCCCGACGGTGTGCTTCGGGGCGGGCGCGGGGCTGGTCCCGGCGCTGCTGCTGTACGCCGTGGCGGTCAGGGTGTGGCGTCCGGTCCCGGCTCCCACCAGCCGTGCCGGTGCCGGTACGGAGCCGGACCGCCGGGTCGCCCGCTGACGGTGTCGGCGGTGGCGACGAAGACGGTGAGGGTGCGTGCGGGGCGGGGCCGCGGCACCAGGGAGAGGGCCAGTGACAGGTAGCCGCGCGCCAGGTCGGTCCACAGCCGCCAGGCCGGTGTCTCGCGCGGGGTGACGGTCGCCGGGTCCCTGCGGGCGAGTCTGCGGCGGAGGCCGGTCGTGGTGCGGCGCAGGGCCGTGGTGAGGGTGGCGGGGATGCGGCCGGTACTCGCGCCTGGCGCGAGGGCCGGGACCGGCAGCAGTGGCACGCGGGCGGGTCCGTCTGTGCTTGCCCGTGCCGGTGTCGTCCGGTGGTGGAGCATGCGTATACCCATGCCCGCATCCTCACGGGAGAGAAGCGCGGGCGGCGCATCCGCGGGGGCCACCAGAGTGACGAGCCCTCCGGGGGCCGGGGGCGTCGCGGGGAGCCGCGTCGGCACCGGTGACGCCGCGCGGCGACTGTCTCGGGGCTCCCCTGCCGAGGGCGAGCGAACCGGGCCGAGGCCCCCGGGCCGGGACGAGCACACGCGGCGCGCGAGTCGGCGCGCCGGTGCCCGGCGGGGTGCCCGCTGTCCGCATCGGCACGAGCCCCGGGCTGTGCCAGGCGGAACGGCCGCCGCGCCCGGTGAGCACCCGGGCCGGTGTCCGGCGGGAGCCCGGGGGCGCGGGCGGACAGGCGAGCGGAGGCGGAGCCAGGCCGTTACGGACCTTGCGGCGAAGGCCCCAGCCGACGGGACCCCGCTGCCACTGCCGGTGTCACGGCGCAACCGGGCGGACGGCCCGGCCAGACGGCCAGGCGTCCGACTCCCCGCCCGGCGGCTTCCGGGACGGCGAAGCGCCGACCGGCCTCCGGCGTCCACGGGCCACAGGGTGCCGGGGCCGCCACGCCGGACGCATGCGCACGGCCACCCTCACCGGCGCTCCTCACCCCGCCAGCCGCCGGAGACCAGTGGCGCCGGGGAGCCGCCTCGGCCGGCGCGTGCGGTTGGCGGCCCTGGCGCCGCGCTCCCCCACCCCGCCAAACCGCCGGAGGCTAGTGCGCCGCCGACTCCCAGTCCGCTCCCGAGCCCACCGAGACGCCCAGGGGGACGTTGAGCCGGACCGCGTTCGCCATTTCGCGGCGGACCAGTTCCTCCGCCGCCGCGCGCTCGCCGGGGGCGATCTCCAGGACGATTTCGTCGTGGACCTGGAGCAGCATGCGGGAGGAGAGACCGGCCTCGCGGAGCGCCCTGTCCACGTTGAGCATGGCGATCTTGACGATGTCGGCCGCGGTGCCCTGGATGGGGGCGTTGAGGGCCATGCGCTCGGCGGCCTCGCGACGCTGGCGGTTGTCGCTGTTGAGGTCGGGCAGGTAGCGGCGGCGGCCGAAGAGGGTCGCCGTGTAGCCCGTCGCCCGTGCCTCGTCGACCACCCGGCGCAGGTAGTCCCGTACGCCGCCGAAGCGCTCGAAGTAGGCGTCCATCAGGCCGCGCGCCTCGGCCGCCTCGATGTTCAGCTGCTGGGAGAGGCCGAAGGCCGAGAGGCCGTACGCCAGGCCGTAGGACATGGCCTTGATCTTGCGGCGCATCTCCGCGTCCACGGCCGACTGCTCGACGGAGAAGACCTGCGCGGCGGCGGTGGTGTGCAGGTCCTCGCCCGAGGTGAACGCCTCGGTCAGGCCCGCGTCCTCCGAGAGGTGGGCCATCACCCGCAGCTCGATCTGGCTGTAGTCGGCCGTCATCAGGGACTCGAAGCCCTCGCCGACCACGAAGCCGCGCCGGATGGCGCGGCCCTCGTCGGTGCGGACCGGGATGTTCTGCAGATTCGGGTCCGTGGAGGAGAGGCGGCCGGTCGCGGCGACCGTCTGGTTGAAGGTGGTGTGGATGCGGCCGTCCGCGGCGATCGTCTTGATCAGGCCCTCCACCGTGACGCGCAGCTTGGCCTGCTCACGGTGGCGGAGCATGATCACCGGCAGTTCGTTGTCGGTCTGGGCCGCGAGCCAGGCCAGGGCGTCGGCGTCGGTGGTGTAGCCCGTCTTGGTCTTCTTGGTCTTGGGCAGGTTCAGCTCGCCGAAGAGGACCTCCTGGAGCTGCTTGGGCGAGCCCAGGTTGAACTCACGTCCGGCCGCCGCGTGCGCCTCCTTCACCGCCTGCTGCACGGCGCCGGCGAACATCTGCTCCATGGCCTCCAGATGGGTCCGGTCGGCCGCGATGCCGTGCCGCTCCATGCGGGCGAGCAGCGCGGAGGTCGGCAGCTCCATGTCGCGCAGCAGGTCCGCGGCGCCGACGTCCGCCAGGCGGCCCTCGAAGGCCTCGCCGAGGTCGAGGATCGCGCGGGCCTGCACCATCAGTGCCTCGGCCTCGGCGCCGTCGTCCGCGCCGAAGGCGAGTTGGCCGTCGGCCGCGGCGGCCGGGGCCAGCTCGCGGTGGAGGTACTCCAGGGACAGCGCGTCCAGGTCGAAGGAGCGGCGGCCCGGCTTGACCAGGTAGGCGGCGAGCGCGGTGTCCATGCCCACGCCGGCGACGCTCCAGCCGTGCTCGGCGAAGACCCGCATCGCGCCCTTGGCGTTGTGGAAGACCTTCGGCCGGTCCGCGTCGGACAGCCATGCGGCGAACGCCGTCTCGTCGGCCTCGTCCAGCGCCGTCGGGTCGAACCAGGCGGCCTTTCCGTCGGCCGCGGCCAGCGCGACCTCGGCGACCGAGCCGGTGCCCAGGGCCCAGGTGTCGACGGTGGCGACGCCCAGGGGCTGTGCGCCGTGCCCGGTGAGCCAGCCGGCCACCTCGCCGGTGCCCAGCACCACGCCGTCCAGCTCGACCCCGTCCGCCACGACCGGGGTGGCCTCGGCCTCCTCGGCGCCCGGGTCGACGGCGTAGAGCCGCTCGCGCAGGGACGGATTGCGGATCTCCAGGGTGTCCAGGATCATCGCGACGCCCTTGCGGTCGTACGCGGGCCGCTCCAGGTCGGTGACCGCCTTGGGCAGCTCGACCCGACGCTCCAGCTCGGTGAGCCGGCGGTTGAGCTTGACGGACTCCAGGTGGTCGCGGAGGTTCTGCCCGGCCTTGCCCTTGACCTCGTCGACGCGCTCGACCAGGGCCGCGAAGGATCCGAACTGGTTGATCCACTTCGCGGCCGTCTTCTCGCCGACGCCCGGGATGCCCGGCAGGTTGTCGGACGGGTCGCCGCGCAGGGCGGCGAAGTCGGGGTACTGGGCGGGGGTCAGCCCGTACTTCTCGAAGACCTTCTCCGGCGTGAAGCGGGTCAGCTCGGAGACGCCCTTGGTCGGGTAGAGGACCGTGGTGTGCTCGCTGACCAGCTGGAAGGAGTCCCGGTCGCCGGTGACGATCAGCACGTCGAAGCCCTCGGCCTCGGCCTGCGTGGCGAGCGTGGCGATGACGTCGTCCGCCTCGAAGCCGTCGACGGCGAACCGCGTCACGTTCATCGCGTCGAGCAGCTCGCCGATCAGCTCGACCTGGCCCTTGAACTCGTCGGGGGTCTTGGAGCGGTTCGCCTTGTACTCGGTGAACTCCTGCGACCGCCAGGTCTTGCGGGAGACGTCGAACGCCACCGCGAAGTGCGTGGGCGCCTCGTCACGCAGCGTGTTGGCCAGCATCGACGCGAATCCGTAGATCGCGTTGGTCGGCTGGCCCGTCGCGGTCGTGAAGTTCTCCGCGGGCAGCGCGAAGAACGCGCGGTAGGCCAGCGAGTGCCCGTCCATGAGCATCAGCCGCGGGCGGGCGCCGGAGGTGCTGTCGGTCTTCTTCGATGCTGTCTTCGCCACGGCTCCGATCCTGCCATGCGCCACTGACAGTCGGTGCCGGGTGCGCCCGCGGCACGAGCGCGGTATCGCGGCCGCGGGTACGTCGTGGCTTGTCGCGCCGTCCCCGCGCCCCTTTGGGGCGCCGCCGATCGCGACCGGCGTCCGTGGCTGTCGGCGGCGCGTGCGAGGATCGGAGACGTACCTCACACGCGTCAGCGAAGGAGCGCGCGATGGCCACCAAGCCGCCCAAGGGTGATCCCGTCCAGGACGCGCCACAGGTGACACAGCCCCAGCACGCGGCGGCCGGCATCCCGGCCATCGGCCACACCCTGCGGATGGCACAGCGGCAGATGGGCGTGAAGCGGACCGCGCTGACGCTGCTGAGTGTCAACCAGAAGGACGGCTTCGACTGCCCGGGCTGCGCCTGGCCCGAGCCGGACCACCGGCACAAGGCGGAGTTCTGTGAGAACGGCGCGAAGGCGGTGGCCGAGGAGGCCACCCTGCGCCGGGTCACCCCGGAGTTCTTCGCCGCGCACCCCGTGACCGACCTCGCCACCCGCAGCGGGTACTGGCTGGGCCAGCAGGGCCGGCTCACGCACCCGGTGTACCTCCCCGAGGGCGGCGACCTCTACGAACCGGTCACCTGGGAGCGCGCCTTCGGTATCGTCGCGGAGGAGATCGCGGCCCTGGACTCCGCCGACCAGGCGGTCTTCTACACGTCGGGGCGCACGAGCAACGAGGCGGCGTTCCTCTACCAGCTCTTCGCGCGCGAGCTGGGCACGAACAACCTGCCGGACTGCTCCAACATGTGCCACGAGTCGTCCGGCTCCGCCCTGTCCGAGACACTCGGCGTCGGCAAGGGCAGCGTCCTCTTGGAGGACCTGTACAAGTCCGACCTGATCATCGTGGCGGGACAGAACCCGGGCACCAACCACCCGCGCATGCTCTCCGCCCTGGAGCAGGCCAAGGCGAACGGCGCGCGGATCATCAGCGTCAACCCCCTGCCCGAGGCCGGGCTGGAGCGCTTCAAGAACCCGCAGACCGCGAAGGGGCTCACCGCGGGCGCCGCGCTCACCGACCTGTTCCTGCAGATCCGCCTCGGCGGCGACCAGGCCCTGTTCCGGCTGCTGAACAAGCTGATCCTGGAGACCGAGGGCGCGGTCGACGAGGACTTCGTCGCGGAACACACGCACGGCTACGAGGAGTTCGCCGAGACCGCGCGGGCCGCCGACTGGGACGAGACGCTGGCGGCGACCGGGCTCACCCGCGCGGAGATCGACGAGACGCTGCGCATGGTGCTCGCCTCCGAGCGCACCATCGTGTGCTGGGCGATGGGCCTGACCCAGCACAAGCACTCCGTGCCCACGATCCGCGAGGTCGTCAACTTCCTGCTGCTGCGCGGCAACATCGGCCGCCCGGGCGCGGGCGTCTGCCCGGTGCGCGGCCACTCCAACGTGCAGGGCGACCGCACGATGGGCATCTTCGAGCGGCCGGCGCCCGCGTTCCTGGACGCCCTGGAGAAGGAGTTCGGCTTCGCCCCGCCGCGCGAGCACGGCTACGACGTCGTACGGGCCATCCGCGCACTGCGCGACGGGGAGGCGAAGGTCTTCTTCGCCATGGGCGGCAACTTCGTGTCGGCCTCGCCCGACACGGAGGTCACCGAGGCGGCCATGCGCCGGGCGCGCCTGACGGTGCACGTGTCGACGAAGCTGAACCGCTCGCACGCGGTCACCGGCGCGCGGGCGCTGATCCTGCCGACGCTGGGCCGCACCGAACGCGACCTCCAGAGCGGCGGCGAGCAGTTCGTCACCGTCGAGGACTCCATGGGCATGGTGCACGCCTCCCGGGGCCGGCTGGAGCCCGCGAGCGGGCAGCTGCTGTCGGAGCCGGCGATCGTGTGCCGGCTGGCGCGCCGGGTGCTGGGCGAGGGCAGCCGTACGCCGTGGGAGGAGTTCGAGAAGGACTACGCGACGATCCGCGACCGCATCGGGCGGGTCGTCCCGGGCTTCGAGGACTTCAACGCGCGCGTGGCGCACCCCGGGGGCTTCGCCCTCCCGCACGCCCCCCGCGACGAGCGCCGCTTCCCGACGGCCACCGGCAAGGCCAACTTCACCGCCGCGCCGGTCGAGTACCCGGAGCTGCCCGAGGGGCGGCTGCTGCTCCAGACGCTGCGCTCGCACGACCAGTACAACACCACGATCTACGGCCTGGACGACCGCTACCGGGGCATCAGGAACGGCCGCAGGGTCGTCCTGGTCAACCCGGAGGACGCCCGGAGGCTGGACGTCGAGGACGGCTCGTACGTCGACCTGGTCAGCGAGTGGCGGGACGGGGTGGAGCGGCGGGCGCCCGGTTTCCGCGTCGTGCACTATCCGACGGCCGGGGGCTGCGCGGCGGCCTACTACCCGGAGACCAACGTGCTGGTGCCGCTGGACGCCACCGCGGACACCAGCAACACCCCGGCCAGCAAGTCCGTGGTCGTCCGTCTGGAACAATCGGCGACCGACTGAGCGTTTGCTCAGTCGAGCCGACGGCCCCACCGGGCGGCCGGCGCGCCAGCCAGACGGAGCGACGAGACGGAGCCGGCCCATGGGCGAGCAGCAGCAGACGCAGTTCCCGCAGGAAGTCATCGACGAGTACGCCGCGCTCGGCGTCGACCTGCCCGCGCTGTTCTCCGCCGGGCACCTGGGGACGCGCATGGGCGTGCAGATCGTCGAGGCGTCGCCCGAGCGAGTCGTCGGCACGATGCCGGTGGAGGGCAACACCCAGCCGTACGGGCTGCTGCACGGCGGCGCGTCGGCGGTGCTGGCCGAGACGCTCGGGTCGGTCGGTTCGATGCTGCACGGAGGCAGTTCCAAGATCGCCGTCGGCGTCGACCTGAACTGCACGCACCACCGCGGGGCCCGCTCCGGCCTGGTCACCGGGGTGGCCACGCCGGTGCACCGGGGCCGGTCGACGGCGACGTACGAGATCGTGATCAGCGACGAACAGGACCGGCGGGTGTGCACCGCCCGTCTGACCTGCCTGCTGCGGGACGTCAACCCGGGCGACACCGGCACGGCGGGCTGAGGCGCCGGGGGCGGGCCGGGCGGCCCCACGACGTGGCCGGTCAAGGCACTCGCGGCCCGGGCATTGCTCCCGGCCGCGCGCCGCCCTAGTTTCGGGGCATGGGACGGGGAGAGGCCCCCTGGCCGGGGGTGGTGGCTCGGCGGCTCCTTCTCGGCGCCTTGATGGCCGTCACGGCAGTCACCGCCGTCGCCTGCGGCAACTCCGGGGACCAGGTGGCCGGTCCCGGCACCAGCGGCGCGACGACCGGGCCGCCCTCCCCCACGGAAGCCTGCGTCGGTGCCGTCGGCCACTGGGCGCGCGAGCTGCTGGCCGGCGGCGAGCCCTACGGCGACTACCAGTCGATGGGGCTGTCCAACCGGCAGTACGGCATTCTGCGGGAGGTCGTGGCAGCCGCGCGGGACGCCGAGCGGAACCAGGGCGACCGCGCGGCCCGGGAGCTGATCGACCGCCAGGTGCGCGAGGCGTGCGCGGAGCAGTACGCCGGCGGCGGTCCGACCGACGGCCCGTGGCGGTGACGGGCGGCATCGGGCCCGTCGAGCCGGGCGAGGACACCCGCGCCTGGGACGTGGCCGCCCGCGCCCGCCCGCACGGCCGCGTCGCCCGGTCCTGCGAGCGTCACCGCCGGGCCTTTCTCACGACCGTCACCGCCCTCGTCCTGCTGGTCGGCGGCGGCTGCCTGTACGCCGGCCGGACACGGGCGCCGGCGCTCGATCCGCCGCCCTACCCCTCCCAGGCGGTCACGTTCGTGTACCTGGACGCCGTGGACCGCCCGAGCGGGGCAAAGGGCAGCGGCTTCAGCTTCGCGGTGCGGCTGAGCGTCCGGTCGGGACCGCCCGTCACCGTGACGCGGATCGCCCAGCCCTCGGCCGGCCTCTCGGTGACCTCGTCGCCCGCGGCACCTTTCCAGACAAAGCCGCATTCCGCCAGCAAGATCATTGTCACTCTGCGGGTGACGGAATGCGATAAAGCGCCCCGGAACCTCGGATTCCCTTTCCTGGATGTAACGCTGCGTAATGCGCGCGCAATACAAGCCCACAGTTTCATCCTGGGGGCACGCTATGCGCGGCACCTCTCCCAGGCACTTCAGGTCGCTTGCAGCAACGATTCACGGTAATCACCAAAACGCCCCAGACGCCTGAACGCAGGCGGTGCGTCCTGCGAGTTCTCACCATGCGGACAGGGCGAATCGGCCTGAATTCCGCCCTTCTTCCCAACCAGTACCGCTCTGCATTACCCGGTGTCATAACAAGAGCGTCACAGCATGAGTCAGACCCTCCTCCACGTTCCCCACACACGCTTAGAGTCACGGCCAGTCACCGCGCCGTCGGATTGTCACTTCGGCCCAGCGCTCGACTCGGCCGTCTCCACGGGGAAGCGGCTGCGCCAGGGAAAGGACTGATCGTGCGTCAACGTTCGCTCATCGCCATCACCGCCGCTCTGGCGGCGGGAGCGCTCACCCTCACCGCCTGCGGTTCGCGCGACGACGACGGCGGCTCGGACTCCGGAAGCGGCGGTGGCGGCACCACCGTCGTCATCGGCGTCGACGCCCCGCTGACCGGCGACCTGTCCGCGCTGGGCCTCGGCATCAAGAACTCGGTCGACCTCGCCGCGAAGACCGCCAACAAGGACAACTACGTCGACGGCGTCAAGTTCGAGATACAGGCGCTGGACGACCAGGGCCAGCCGTCGGTCGGCCAGCAGAACGCCACCAAGCTCACCGCGAACGACGATGTCCTCGGCGTGGTCGGCCCGCTGAACTCCTCCGTCGGCGAAGCCATGCAGATCATCTTCGACAGGGCCAAGCTGGTCGAAGTCTCCCCGGCCAACACCAACCCCGCGCTGACCCAGGGCGTGGACTGGCAGACCAAGAAGGTCCGGCCGTACAAGTCGTACTTCCGCACCGCGACCACGGACGCCATCCAGGGCCCGTTCGCCGCGCAGTACGTCTTCAACGACTCCAAGAAGAAGAAGGTCTTCGTCATCGACGACAAGAAGACCTACGGCGCCGGTCTGGCCGCCACCTTCACCCAGGAGTTCAAGAAGCTCGGCGGCCAGGTCGTCGGCACCGAGCACATCAACCCGGACAGCAAGGACTTCAACGCCGTCGCCACCAAGGTGAAGAACTCCGGCGCCGACGTCGTCTACTACGGCGGCGAGTACCCGCAGGCCGGCCCGCTCAGCAAGCAGATCAAGGCGGCCGGAGCGAAGATCCCCGTGGTCGGCGGTGACGGCATCTACAGCGCCGACTTCATCAAGCTGGCCGGCGCCACCGGCAACGGCGACCTCGCGACCTCCGTCGGCGCGCCGGTCGAGGAACTGCCCTCGGCCAAGGAGTTCGTCGCCAACTACGAGGCCGCCGGATACAAGGAGGCCTACGAGGCGTACGGCGGCTACTCCTACGACTCCGGCTGGGCGATCATCGAGGCCGTCAAGAAGGTCGTCGAGGACAACGACGGGAAGCTCCCCGACGACGCCCGCGCCAAGGTCACCGAGGCCATGCAGAACGTCTCCTTCGACGGTGTGACCGGCAAGGTCTCCTTCGACGAGTTCGGTGACGCGACGAACAAGCAGCTCACCGTGTACGCCGTCGAGAACGGTGCCTGGAAGTCGGTGAAGTCCGGGACCTACACCGGCTGATCAACCGCACCCACCACTGATCACGTGATCACGAGCCGCGGGGGGCGCCGGTGCCGGCGGCCCCCCCGGCCGCCCAAGCCGCCCCCAACCTCGGAAGTTACCAACGTCACGGGGGGCCCGTGCCGCGGGGGGCGCCTTTCCCGGCGCCCCGCGCGGACTCGCATCCGGCCACATCCGTCGAAAGTTCCGAACGTCTCGGAGGACATGCGGTGAACGAACTGCCGCAGCAGCTGGTCAACGGCCTGCTACTGGGATCCATGTACGGGTTGATCGCCATCGGCTACACAATGGTCTACGGCATCGTCCAGCTCATCAACTTCGCCCACGGCGAGATCTTCATGACCGGCGCCTTCGGCGCGCTCACGGTCTACCTATACATTTTGCCCGACGGCACCTCCATGCTGATCGCGCTGCCCCTGATGCTCATGGGCGCCATGGTGGTCTCCGTCGCCGTCGCGGTCGGGGCGGAACGGTTCGCCTACCGGCCGTTGCGCGGCGCCCCCCGCCTCGCGCCCCTGATCACCGCGATCGGCCTCTCGCTCGCCCTGCAGCAGGCGGTGTGGGCCTGGTACCCGCACGCCAAGTCGGCGCGCACCTTCCCGCAGATCGACGGCGGCCCCTTCCACATCGGCAGCGTGACCCTCCAGACCGGCGACGTCTTCCTGCTCATCGCCGCCCCCGTCAGCATGGCGATCCTGGCGTACTTCGTGATGCGCACCCGCACCGGGCGCGGCATGCAGGCCACCGCCCAGGACCCGGACACGGCCAAGCTGATGGGCGTCAACACGGACCGCATCATCGTGGTCGCGTTCGCGCTCGGCGCCGTCTTCGCCGCCGTCGGCGCCGTGGCCAACGGCCTCAAGTACGGGCAGATCGACTTCAAGATGGGCTTCATCCTCGGTCTGAAGGCGTTCACCGCGGCCGTGCTCGGCGGTATCGGCAACATCTACGGTGCCATGATCGGCGGCGTCGTCCTCGGCATCGCCGAGACCCTGGCCACCGCCTACATCGCCGACATCCCCGGCCTGGACAAGTTCGGCAGCCAGTCCTGGGCCGACGTATGGGCCTTCATCCTCCTCATCCTCGTGCTGCTGTTCAGGCCGCAGGGCCTGCTCGGCGAACGCGTTGCGGACAGGGCGTGACACCGATGACCACACAGACCACAGCTCCGAAGACCTCCGGCGGCGTCGCCGGGGACCGCTCCGCCGGCCTCATCGGGGTCCCCGCGCACCTCGGCCGCGCCCTCGCCACCGGCGGCGGCCTGCTCACCGTCGTCTCCACGTTCCTCGCCTGGACCTGGACCGCCGAGTTCCCCGGTGACCTCACGGTCTACGGCTACCCGGGCGGCCTCCAGGTGCTGGTGCTGATCGCCGGCGCGCTCACCACCGTCTTCGGCCTCGCCTCGTACGGTGTCCGGGGGCTGCGCTGGCTGGTGCCCGCGGGCGCCGACGCGGCCCTGAAGTTCGCCGCGCTCGCCGCCTTCGCCACCACCTGGTACACGGTCATCGCGATCAGCGCCCAGCTGGGCGGACTGGTCAACCTGGAGCCCGGCGCCTACGTCGCGGCCGCGGCCACCCTGATCGCCTTCCTCGGCTCCCTCGCCCTGCCCTTCGAACGGCCGGAGCCCGACCCGTTCGACCCGGACGACACCGGCTGGGAGCAGTTCAAGCACACGAGCGGCAACAACTGGCAGACCGTCAAGGCGGCCTTCGCCTCCGGCACCCCGCGCCCCCTGCGCGCGCTGCCCTCCTACGTCGAGATCCTGATCATCGTCGCCGTCCTGGCGGTCGCCCTCCTCGTCTTCACCTACGGCATCGGCACCGAGTACGACGAACTGTTCGTGGGCTTCCTGATCACCGCCGGCCTCGGCTTCGCCGCCCTGAACAAGGCCGGCCTGATCGCCCGGGCCACGCAGATCACCTCCCGGCACACGAACATCACCGTCTGCGGTGCGTTCATCGCGGCGGCCTGCTTCCCCTTCACCCAGACCGACGACCAGTACGCCACCCTCGGCGTCTACATCCTCATCTTCGCCACGGTCGCCCTCGGCCTGAACATCGTCGTCGGCCTCGCCGGTCTCCTCGACCTCGGCTACGTCGCCTTCCTCGGTGTCGGCGCCTATGCCGCGTCGATGGTCTCCGGCTCGCCCAGCTCGCCGTTCGACCTGCACCTGCCCTTCTGGGCCGCGGTCCTCGTGGGCGCCGCGGCCTCGCTGGTCTTCGGTGTCCTCATCGGCGCCCCGACCCTGCGGCTGCGCGGCGACTACCTCGCCATCGTGACCCTCGGCTTCGGAGAGATCTTCCGTATCACCGCCAACAACCTGGACGGCACCTCCGGTCCGGACGTCACCAACGGCTCCAACGGCATCTCGTCCATCCCGGACCTCAAGATCCTGGGCTTCGACCTGGGCGTCCAGCACGACATCGGCGGCTTCAGCATCGGCCGGTTCGCCAACTACTTCTTCCTGATGCTGATCATCACGGCCGTGGTCGTGCTCGTCTTCCGGCGCAGCGGCGACTCCCGGATCGGCCGTGCCTGGGTCGCCATCCGCGAGGACGAGACCGCCGCGCTCGCCATGGGCATCAACGGCTTCCGCGTCAAGCTCATCGCCTTCGCCGTGGGCGCCACCCTCGCCGGTCTCGCCGGCACCGTGCAGGCGCACGTCACCTACACGGTGACGCCCGAGCAGTACCTCTTCGCCGGCACCACCCCGCCCAACTCGGCGTTCCTGCTCGCCGCGGTCGTCCTCGGCGGCATGGGCACCATCGCGGGTCCGCTGATCGGCGCCTCGCTGCTCTTCCTGATCCCCAACAAGCTCCAGTTCCTCGGCGACTACCAGCTCTTCGCCTTCGGACTCGCGCTCGTCCTGCTCATGCGCTTCCGCCCCGAGGGACTCATCGCCAACCGGCGCCGCAAGCTCGAATTCCACGAAGAGGCCGAAGCGCCCACCACCCTGAGCAAGACAGGGGCCTGACCACCATGACCACCGACACCACCACCAGGGACACCACCCCGGGCGCACCCGCCCCCGGCACCACCGTCCTCGACGCGCGCGGCGTCACGATGCGCTTCGGCGGACTGACGGCCGTCAACGGCGTCGACCTCACCGTCAACAGCGGGGAGATCGTCGGCCTGATCGGCCCCAACGGCGCCGGCAAGACCACGTTCTTCAACTGCCTGACCGGCCTCTACATCCCGACCGAGGGCGAAGTCCGCTACAAGGACAAGGTCCTGCCGGCCAAGTCCTTCAAGGTGACCGCCGCCGGCATCGCCCGCACCTTTCAGAACATCCGCCTGTTCTCCAACATGACGGTCCTGGAGAACGTCCTCGTCGGCCGCCACACGCGGACCAAGGAGGGCTTCTGGTCGGCCGTCCTGCGCGGACCGGGCTTCCACAAGGCGGAGAAGGCCTCCCGCGAACGCGCCGAGGAGCTGCTGGAGTTCGTGGGCCTGGCGAGCAAGGCCGACCACCTCGCGCGCAACCTGCCCTACGGCGAACAGCGCAAGCTGGAGATCGCCCGCGCCCTCGCCAGCGAGCCGGGGCTGCTGCTCCTGGACGAGCCGACGGCGGGCATGAACCCGCAGGAGACGCGGACCACCGAGGAACTGGTCTTCGCCATCCGCGACAAGGGCATCGCCGTCCTCGTCATCGAGCACGACATGCGGTTCATCTTCAACCTCTGCGACCGCGTCGCCGTCCTCGTGCAGGGCGAGAAGCTCGTCGAGGGCGACAGCGCGACCGTGCAGGGCGACGAGCGGGTCATCGCCGCCTACCTCGGCGAACCCCTGGAGAACGACCCCGGTGCCGCGGAGGCCGCCGAGGTGGCGGCCGCCGAGGCAGCCCAGGCCGACGCCTCCTCGGACACCTCGGCCGGCAAGGAGAACGACCGATGACCGCACTGCTCGAGGTCGAGGACCTCCGCGTCGCCTACGGCAAGATCGAGGCCGTGAAGGGCATCTCCTTCAAGGTCGACGCCGGTGAGGTGGTCACCCTCATCGGCACCAACGGCGCCGGCAAGACCACCACCCTGCGCACCCTGTCGGGGCTGCTGAAGCCGGTGGGCGGCCAGATCAAGTTCGGGGGCAGGTCCCTCAAGAAGGTCCCCGCGCACCAGATCGTCTCCCTGGGGCTCGCCCACTCGCCCGAGGGGCGGCACATCTTCCCCCGCATGACGATCGAGGACAACCTCCGCCTCGGTGCCTTCCTGCGCAGCGACCGCGCGGGCATCGAGAAGGACATCCAGCGCGCCTACGACCTCTTCCCGATCCTCGGGGAGCGCCGGAAGCAGGCCGCGGGCACCCTCTCCGGCGGTGAGCAGCAGATGCTCGCCATGGGCCGTGCCCTGATGTCCCAGCCCAAGCTGCTCATGCTCGACGAGCCCTCCATGGGTCTCTCCCCGATCATGATGCAGAAGATCATGCAGACGATCGCCGAACTGAAGTCCCAGGGCACCACCATCCTGCTCGTCGAGCAGAACGCCCAGGCGGCCCTGTCCCTGGCCGACCACGGCCATGTGATGGAGGTCGGCAGCATCGTCCTGTCCGGCAGCGGGCAGGACCTGCTGCACGACGAGTCGGTCCGCAAGGCCTACCTCGGCGAGGACTGAGCCCGCGTCCGCGGGACCACGAGAGAGGCCCGCGCCCCCTCGGGGGTGCGGGCCTCTCTCGTGGTCCCGGGTGTCAGCCCTTGGCCGCCTTCTTCTCGTCGGCATCCTGGATGACCGCCTCGGCCACCTGCTGCATCGACATCCGCCGGTCCATGGAGGTCTTCTGGATCCAGCGGAAGGCGGCCGGCTCGGTCAGGCCGTACTCCGTCTGGAGCACCGACTTGGCCCGGTCCACCAGCTTCCGCGTCTCCAGGCGCTGGCTGAGGTCGGCGACCTCCTTCTCCAGCTCCTTCAGCTCCGTGAACCGCGAGACGGCCATCTCGATCGCCGGAACGACGTCGCTCTTGCTGAACGGCTTCACGAGGTACGCCATGGCGCCGGCGTCCCGGGCCCGCTCCACCAGGTCGCGCTGGGAGAACGCGGTGAGCATCAGCACCGGCGCGATGCTCTCCTCGGCGATCCTCTCGGCCGCGGAGATGCCGTCCAGCTTGGGCATCTTCACGTCGAGGATCACCAGGTCCGGCCGGTGCTCGCGGGCCAGCTCCACGGCCTGCTCCCCGTCCCCGGCCTCGCCGACGACGGAGTAACCCTCCTCCTCCAGCATCTCTTTGAGGTCCAGCCGGATGAGCGCCTCGTCCTCGGCGATGACGACACGGGTCGTCAGCGGGGGCACGTGCGACTTGTCGTCGTCGGGCACGTCTACGGGCTGGGGCGACTCGGGGGAGGTCACGTGAGCTCCTAGTTCGGGGCAGGGGTACCGCTGACAAGAGCCTACCTAGCTCCTGTATCTTTGAGTCACCGAGGGGCTACACTGACCTTCGGTTCGAAGAGGCTCCGGTAGTCCAATCGGCAGAGACGATGCCCTCAAAAGGCATTCAGTGTGGGTTCGAGTCCCACCCGGGGCACTTTACCTTCATTTCGAAGGCATCCCTCAGATCCGTCGAGGCACCCGTTCAGCGGTCGTCCTCCCCGATGTGATGCACCCGCACCAGGTTCGTCGTACCCGAGACCCCGGGCGGTGAGCCCGCCGTGATGACCACGACGTCGCCCTTCTGACACCGGCCGTACCTGGTGAGCAGCTCGTCCACCTGGTCGACCATGGCGTCCGTGGAGTCCACGTGCGGGCCCAGGAAGGTCTCCACCCCCCAGGTCAGGCTCAGCTGCGAGCGGGTGGCCGGCTCCGGGGTGAAGGCGAGCAGCGGGATGGGCGAGCGGTAGCGGGACAGGCGGCGGACGGTGTCGCCGGACTGAGTGAAGGCCACCAGGAACTTCGCGCCGAGGAAGTCGCCCATCTCCGCCGCGGCCCGGGCCACCGCGCCGCCCTGGGTGCGGGGCTTGTTGCGCTCGGTCAGCGGGGGCAGGCCCTTGGCCAGGATGTCCTCTTCGGCCGCCTCCACGATCCGGGCCATGGTGCGCACCGTGTCGGTCGCGTGCTTGCCGACGCTCGTCTCGCCGGAGAGCATCACCGCGTCCGTGCCGTCGATGACCGCGTTGGCGACGTCGGAGGCCTCCGCGCGGGTGGGACGGGCGTTGTCGATCATCGAGTCGAGCATCTGGGTGGCGACGATCACGGGCTTGGCGTTGCGCTTCGCCAGCTTGATCGCGCGCTTCTGGACGATCGGCACCTGCTCCAGGGGCATCTCGACGCCGAGGTCGCCGCGGGCGACCATGATGCCGTCGAAGGCCGCGACGATGCCCTCGATGTCCTCCACGGCCTGCGGCTTCTCGACCTTGGCGATGACGGGAAGGCGGCGGCCCTCCTCGTCCATGATGCGGTGCACGTCGAGGATGTCCCGCCCGCTGCGCACGAAGGACAGCGCGATCACGTCGAAGCCGCTGCGCAGGGCCCAGCGCAGGTCGTCCTCGTCCTTCTTCGACAGGGCGGGGACGGACACCGCGACGCCCGGGAGGTTGAGGCCCTTGTGGTCGGAGACCATGCCGCCCTCGATCACCGTGGTGCGGACGCGGGGCCCGTCGACGCCGGTGACCTCCAGGCAGACCTTGCCGTCGTCGACGAGGACGCGCTCACCGGGGGTGACGTCGGCGGCGAGACCGGCGTACGTGGTGCCGCAGGTGTGGCGGTCGCCCTCGACGCCCTCCTCGACGGTGATGGTGAAGGTGTCGCCGCGTTCAAGGAGTACGGGCCCCTCACCGAAGTGGCCGAGGCGGATCTTCGGACCCTGAAGGTCGGCGAGGGCACCGACGCTGCGGCCGGTCTCGTCGGACGCCTTCCGGACACGGCGGTAGCGCTCTTCGTGTTCGGCATGGGTGCCGTGGCTGAAATTGAAGCGGGCGATGTCCATTCCGGCGTCGACCAGGTCCTTGATCTGGTCGTACGAGTCGGTGGCGGGCCCAAGAGTGCAGACGATCTTCGCTCGGCGCATGGGTCGAGCCTATGACTTACCGGCCAGTAGCGAATTGGCCACGTATGACCACTCAACAACCTTTGAGTAAAGGGTTATTGACAAGTGTTGAATTGTGCGCCGGGGCGCTCCGATGAGCATTCCGGGCGGTTCTTATTGCGCCTTTCGGGCAATTGAGCGACCCACTGTTGACAGGCGAGGTGATCACGCAGGAATCTACGCGCGTTGTTGATGCCGTGGAGTCGAGGAGATCCCGTCATGCCGTTCAACCGCCGGAAGTTTCTGAGCAGGTCCGCAGTGACGGGAGCGGGGGTGGCGCTGGCCGGTGCGGCGGCGGCTCCGGCGGCCGAGGCGGCGCCCGCCGCGCACCGCGGCCGCAGGCGGCCCAAGCGGTACGCGCTGACCGTGCTGGGCACCACCGACCTGCACGGACACGTCTTCAACTGGGACTACTTCAAGGACGCCGAGTACACGGACGCGGCGGGCAACGCGCAGGGGCTGGCGCGCATCTCGGCCCTGGTCGACCAGGTCCGCGAGGAGAAGGGCCGCCACAACACGCTGCTCCTCGACGCGGGCGACACCATCCAGGGCACCCCGCTGACGTACTACTACGCGAAGGTGGACCCGATCACCGCCAAGGGCGGCCCGGTGCACCCGATGGCCCAGGCGATGAACGCCATCGGGTACGACGCGGTGGCGCTCGGCAACCACGAGTTCAACTACGGCATCGAGACGCTGCGCAAGTTCGAGGAGCAGTGCGACTTCCCGCTGCTCGGCGCGAACGCCGTCGACGCGAGGACACTGCGGCCCGCGTTCCCGCCGTACTTCATGAAGACCTTCCGGGTGAAGGGCGCGCCGCCGGTGAAGGTGGCGGTGCTGGGCCTGACCAACCCCGGCATCGCGATCTGGGACAAGGCGTACGTGCAGGGGAAGCTCGCCTTCCCGGGGCTGGAGGAGCAGGCGGCGAAGTGGGTGCCGAAGCTGCGCTCGATGGGCGCCGACGTGGTGGTCGTCTCGGCGCACTCCGGCTCCTCGGGCACGTCCTCCTACGGCGACCAGCTCCCGTACGTCGAGAACGCGGCGGCCAACGTGGCGAAGCAGGTGCCGGGCATCGACGCGATCCTGGTCGGGCACGCGCACCAGGAGATCGCGGAGCTGAAGGTCGTCAACGACCGGACCGGGAAGACCGTCGTTCTGTCGGAGCCGCTGTGCTACGCCGAGCGGCTCACCCTCTTCGACTTCGAGCTGGCATTCGAACGCGGCCGGTGGCACGTGGAGTCGGTGAAGGCGTCGCTGCGCAACACCAACACGGTCGCCGACGACCCGAGGATCACCAGACTGCTGACCGACGAGCACGCGAAGGTCGTGGCGTACGTCAACCAGGTCGTCGGCACCGCCACCGAGGCGCTGACGACGGTGGAGGCACGGTACAAGGACGCCCCGATCATCGACCTGATCACCAAGGTGCAGGAGGACGTGGTCAAGGAGGCGCTGGCGGGCACCGAGTACGCGTCGCTGCCGGTGCTGGCGCAGGCGTCGCCGTTCTCCCGGACCTCCGAGATCCCGGCCGGCGACGTGACCATCCGGGACCTGTCGAGCCTGTACGTGTACGACAACACGCTGGTCGCGAAGGTGCTGACGGGCGCGCAGGTGCGGGCCTACCTGGAGTACTCGGCGGAGTACTACGTCCGGACGGCCGCCGGTGCTCCCGTGGACGTGGACAAGCTGACCAACGCGGGCGGCCGCCCGGACTACAACTACGACTACGTGTCGGGGCTGACGTACGAGATCGACATCGCGCAGGAGGCGGGGTCGCGGATCAGGAACCTCGCCCACGGCGGTGCGCCGCTCGCCGACAGCCAGCAGTTCGTGCTGGCCGTGAACAACTACCGGGCCAACGGCGGCGGTGCCTTCCCGCACGTGGCGTCGGCCAAGGAGGTGTGGGCGGAGTCGACGGAGATCCGCACGCGCATCGCCGAGTGGGTGACGGCGAAGGGTGTGCTGGACCCGAAGGACTTCGCGTCCGTGGACTGGTCGCTGACGCGGGACGGCACGCCGGTGTTCTGATCCGGGTCCGCCGGGCGGGCCTCAGACGCCGTCCACCAGGGGGGTGAGCGCCCGGGGGCGGCGCGCGGACGGGATCTGCGGCTGTCCGCTCTCCAGGCCGAAGGTGGTGAAGGCGGTACGGCCGGGCAGGGGGTACGGCTCCTGCCCGGTCAGGTCGTTGAGGATGGTCGCGCTGCGCCAGGCGGCGAGGCCGAGGTCGGGGGCGCCCACGCCGTGGGTGTGCGTCTCGGCGTTCTGGACGTAGACGGAGCCGCCGACGCAGGGGTCGAGCAGGAGGCGGAACCGGTCGTCGACGCGGGGGCGTTCGCGGCCGTCGCGGCGCATGTAGGGGTCGAGGCCGGCCAGGATGCGGCCGAGGGGGCGCTCGCGGTAGCCGGTGGCGAGGACGACGGCGTCGGTGGTGAGGCGGGAGCGGGTCTTCTGCTGGGCGTGCTCCAGGTGGAGTTCGATCCTGGTGGTGGCGACGCGGCCGGCGGTGCGGACGTGCACACCGGGGGTGAGGACGGTGTCGGGCCAGCCGCCGTCGAGGGTGCGGCGGTACAGCTCGTCGTGGATGTCGGCGGCCGTGTCCGCGTCGATGCCCTTGTGCAGCTGCCACTGGGAGGCGACGAGGCGGTCGCGGACCTGTTCGGCCAGACCGTGGAAGTAGCGGGTGTAGTCGGGGGTGAAGTGCTCCAGGCCGAGCTTGGAGTACTCCATGGGGGCGAACGCCTCGCTGCGGCCCAGCCAGTGCAGCCGCTCGCGGCCGGCGGGCCGGTGGCGGAGCAGGTCCAGGAAGATCTCCGCGCCGGACTGACCGGTGCCGATGACGGTGACGTGCCCGGCGGCGAGGAGCGCGTCGCGGTGGTCGAGGTAGTCGGCGGCGTGCAGGACGGGCACGCCGGGCGCGTCGACGAGGGGGCGCAGCGGGTCCGGGACGTCGGGCTCGGTGCCGACGCCGAGGACGACGTTGCGGGTGTGGGTGCGGCCGAGGGCCTCGGCCTCGCCCTCCGCGTCGAGCTGGGTGTAGTCGACCTCGAACAGCTCGCGTTCGGGGTTCCAGCGGACGGCGTCGACCTGGTGGTGGAAGCGGAGCGAGGGCAGGCGCTCGGCGACCCAGCGGCAGTAGGCGTCGTACTCGGCGCGCCGGATGTGGAAGCGCTCGGCGAAGTAGAAGGGGAACAGGCGGTCTCTGGCCTTGAGGTGGTTGAGGAAGGTCCAGGGACTCGCCGGGTCGGCGAGGGTGACCAGATCGGCCAGGAAGGGCACCTGGACGCGCGCGCCGTCGATGAGCAGTCCGGGGTGCCAGTGGAAGGCCGGGCGCTGGTCGTAGAACACGGCGTCGAGCCCGCCGAGGGGGTCGGCGAGCGCCGCGAGGGAGAGGTTGAAGGGGCCGATACCGATGCCCACGAGGTCGCGGGGGGCGTCGTCGGGCGCGGTGGCGTTCATCGCGGGGCGGGTCCTTCCAGGGTGGATTCCACGGGTGTACGGCGTGCGGCCCGCTCCGCGGAACGGGCGGGGAGGCCGGGAGGCGGGAGCCGCGGGGCGCGGCTTCCGGGGGCGAGGCCGGGCGGGGGCCCGCACGGACGGGCGGCGCCCTCGGTACGCACGAGCCCGACGGCACCCTCGGTGGGCGCGGGGCCACGGGCACGGGGCGTGCCGGCGCCCCGACGGGCGGCCTGAGCCGTCCTCCCGGCCGCCCCGGGGCACCGCACGGGGCCGCGGAACGGCGGGAGGCCGGCCGTCGGTCCGGTCGGCGGCACGGCGGAACGCGACGAGAGGCCACGGCGCGGTGGGTGGCCGGGTGGCGGGGCGGCGCGGCGCGGTGGGTGGCCGGGGGCGGGCGGGGGCCGCAGGGCATGGGTGCCGTGCGGGCCCGGGGTGCGGGATGGCGGGCCCATGGGCTGTCCTCCGGGCGCGGGGGCTGGGAGCTCCAGCTTGGACGCGAACGCGTGAGTACGCCCGGACAGCCCAACGATCACACCCGAAAGGGTGTACGCCCGCGGCCGGTTCCCCGGGGAGGGGAACCGGCCGCGGCGGGATTCAGCGCGCGTCCGCCTCCCGCACCCGCAACGCCCGGGCCAGGTCGTCCAGCTGGTCGGCGAGCTTGCGGCGCAGGGCGGGGATCGGGCCGTCGCCGGCGAGGCATTCCCGGCCGAGGCGCAGGTTGGCGTCGTCGACGGCGTGGCCGGGGAAGGCCCAGCGGCCGGCGGCGTCGGCGATGGCGGGGCCGCGGCGGGCGGCGACCGCGACCGCCTCGGCGTAGTAGCGCGGCACGTAGTCCCGCACCAGGTCGGCCTGTTCGGGCTGCCAGAAGCCCTGGGCGGTGGCGGTGAACAGGTAGTTGGAGAGGTCGTCGGTGGCGAACATGGCCTCCCAGGCCCGGCTCTTGGCCTCGGCGTCGGGCAGCGCGGCGCGGCAGCGGGCGGCGCCCTCCTGGCCGGTGGCGCTGGGGTCCCGGGCGAGTTCGGCGGCGATGGCCTCCTCGCCGGTGGCGCCGAGGACGGCGAGGCGGGTGAGGATGCGCCAGCGCAGCTCGGGGTCCAGCTCCGGGCCGCCGGGCACGGTGCCGTCGGCGAGCCAGGCGGCGATGGTGTCGGGGTGGGCGGCGGTGGCGATGCGGTGGCGTACAGCGATGAGGCGCAGCCCGGGGTGGTCGCCGTCCTCGGTGCGGCGGATGAGGTCGCGGCACAGCTCGGCGAGGGTGGACAGCGCGGCCGGCCGCCGCTCGGGCGTGACGTACCGGTCGGCGACCTGGCCGGCGGCGAAGGCGAGGACGCCGTCGACGAGGGCGAGGTCGGTCTCGTACGGGAGGTGGGCGCGGGCGATGTCCAGGTAGGTGCCGGCGGGGAGTTCGCCGTCGCGCACCGCGTCCCGCAGGGCGTTCCAGACGACGGCCCGGGTGAGCGGGTCGGGCAGTCCGGACAGGCCCTCGCGGACGGTCCGGAAGGACTCGGCGTCGAAGCGGACCTTGGCGTAGGTGAGGTCGCCGTCGTTGAGGACGACCAGGGCGGGCAGCTTGCCGATGGGCCGGGGTTCGGCCTGGGGCAGGTCGACGTCGAGGCGTTCGCGCAGGGTGAGGCGGCCCTCGTCGGTGAGGTCGCGGTCGTAGAGGCCGACGGCGACGCGGTGCGGGCGGCTGCCGGCCCGGTCGACGGCGAGCAGCCGGCCGCCGTTGTCGCCGGTGACGCGCGGGGTGAGGGTGTCGACGCCGGTGGTGCGCAGCCAGGCGTCGGCCCAGGCGTGGACGTCGCGGTCGGTGGCGGCGGCGAGGGAGTCGATGAAGTCGGCGAGGGCGGCGTTGCCGAACTTGTGGCGCTCGAAGTGGATGTTGATGCCGGCCAGGAAGTCCTTCTCGCCGAGCCAGGTGACGAGCTGGCGCAGGGCGGAGGCGCCCTTGGCGTAGGAGATGCCGTCGAAGTTGAGCAGGGCGGAGGCGGTGTCCTCGACGTTCTCCGGGGCGACGGGGTGGGTGGAGGGGCGCTGGTCAGCGTCGTAGCCCCAGGCCTTGCGGGTGACGCCGAAGTCGGTCCAGGTGTCGGCGAAGCGGGTGGCCTCGGCGGTGGTCTGGTAGCCCATGTACTCGGCGAAGGACTCGTTCAGCCAGATGTCGTCCCACCACCGGAGGGTGACGAGGTCGCCGAACCACATGTGGGCCATCTCGTGGGCGATGACCATGGCGCGGGTCTGCCGCTGCGTCTCGGTGACCGCGGACCGGAAGACGAACTCGTCGCGGAAGGTGACCAGTCCGGGGTTCTCCATGGCGCCGGCGTTGAACTCGGGGACGAACGCCTGGTCGTAGGAGTCGAAGGGGTAGGGCTCGGTGAACTTCTCGTGGTAGCGGTCGAAGCAGGCGCGGGTGACGTCGAGCAGTTCGCCGGCGTCGGCGTCGAGGTGGCGGGCGAGCGAGCGGCGGCAGTGGATGCCGAAGGGCAGGCCGCGGTGCTCGGTGCGCACGGAGTGCCAGGGGCCGGCGGCGACGGCGACGAGGTAGGTGGAGATCAGCGGGGTGGTGGCGGCCTTCCAGCGGCCGTCGCCCAGGTGCTCGGTGACGCCGTTGGCGAGCACGGTCCAGCCCTCGGGGGCGGTGACGGTGAGGTCGAAGACGGCCTTGAGGTCGGGCTGGTCGAAGGCGGCGAAGACGCGCTGCACGTCGTCCAGGAACAGCTGGGTGTAGACGTAGGTCTCGCCGTCGGCGGGGTCGGTGAAGCGGTGCATGCCCTCGCCGGTGCTGGAGTAGCGCATGGCCGCCTCGACGCGCAGCTCGTGCTCGCCCGGGGTGAGGGGCTTCAGGGCGAGCCTGTTGTCGTCCAGGGCGGCCGGGTCGAGGGGTTGTCCGTCCAGTGTGACGGTGCGCAGCTCGGCGGGCCTGACCTCGACGAAGGTGTCCGTGCTGTCCGTGTCGTCGCGGACGGTGAAGCGGATGACGGTGCGGGAGTCGAAGGTCTCGTCCCCACGGGTCAGATCGAGGTCGATCGCGTAGTGGTGGACGTCGAGGAGCCGGGAACGGGTCTGCGCTTCGTCGCGCGTCAGTACGGACATGAACGACATGCTGCCTGATGCCGTCGGCAGGGCACAGGGGCGGTTCGGTACGCGGAGAATGTCCGGCGCGCGCCCCGGCGGGCGGGGGCGCCGCCGCCGGGTCAGCCGGAGGCCGAGTTCTCCGCGATGCGCTCGTGGTGGTGGATCACCTCGGCGATGATGAAGTTCAGGAACTTCTCGGCGAACGCCGGGTCCAGCTTGGCGCTCTCGGCGAGGGCGCGCAGCCGGGCGATCTGCTTCGCCTCACGGGCCGGATCCCCGGGCGGCAGCTGGTGGCGGGCCTTGAGGTGGCCGACCTGCTGGGTGCACTTGAAGCGCTCGGCGAGCATGTGGACGACGGCCGCGTCGATGTTGTCGATGCTGTCCCGCAGCCGGGCCAGCTCCTCGCGAACGGCGGGGTCGACGGCATCCGTGTTGCTGGTGGTCATGGACGCCCACCCTACGGGCGTGGCGGCTGTCGCCGCAGACCGTCTCAGGCCCCGAACGACGTACAGTCGTCGTGAGGGTCCTCTCGGAGCGGACACGGGGTTCAGGCGTCTTGGGGGTCGGGCGTGGCGAACGGCGGACCGGTCGAGCACGGCTTCCCGCACCTGGCGACGGTGCGCGAGGCGGTCACCGCGCTGTACAGGCGGTTGTCGTACGACACCGTGCAGACGTTCTCCGCCAGTGTGGCCCCGGCCGACGTGGCGTTCAGCGACACCGACGACCTGTATCTGGGCACGCAGCGGGTGGCCCACGAGCTGGTGCGGCACTACCGGCTGCCCGACGCCCGGATGATCGTCTCCTTCCGCGAGATGACGCACGCGGCGAACGTGGAACTCACGGCGGGCCCCGAGTACTTCATCGAGCTGAACGACCGCTTCCGCACCCACCGCCGGGACATCGGCGCGGCCCTCGCGCACGAGGTGATGCACGTCTACCTGCACCGTCTCGACCTGTCCTTCCCCGGCACCCGGGACAACGAGATCCTCACCGACACCGCTACGACGTACCTGGGCGCCGGCTGGCTGCTGCTGGACGCCTACCGGGAGGACTCGGCGTCCTCGCAGAAGCTGGGCTACCTGACCCCGGAGGAGTTCGGGTACGTGCTGGCCAAGCGGGCGCTGGTGTTCGGCGAGGACCCGTCGGTGTGGTTCACCAGTCCGCAGGCGTACACGGCGTACGGCAAGGGCCTGCGGCGGGCCCGCCAGGACGAGCAGCAGCCGCCGCTCACCGCGGCCGGCTGGGCGGGCCGCCGCCGCTACGCACGGGACCGCCGCCACGCGCAGGACGCGCCCGTCGCGGGGCCGGCGGCGGACGTCCCCTACCGCTTCGCACCGCAGGAGCACGGACCGCTGCGCGTGTCGTTCCCCTGTCCGACCTGTCATCAGCGGATCAGGGTGCCGGTGCGCGGACGGGTGCGGGCCCGGTGCGGGCTGTGCAGGACGGTGCTGGAGTGCGACACCTAGGGGGTGGCGCGGTGCTTCAATGCCGGTATGACCAAAGCCATCGAAGAGCCCTGGGGGATCAGCGTGTCCGGTACGGGCACGGTGCGAACCGAACCCGGCCTCGCGCGGGTACAGCCGGCGGTGGACGTGCTGGAGCCGACACCGGAGCGCGCGTTCCAGCAGGCCGGGGCGGCCGTGTCGCGGCTGCGGGAGGTCCTGCGGCGGCACGGCGTACCGGACGCCGCGGTCTCGGGCTCCCGGCTCGGGCTCAGCTCGGAGTACGACGGTCACGGCGGTGGGCGGACGCTCCTCGGCTACCGGTGCCAGGCCTCGTACTCGGTGGAGACGCGGGCGCTGGACGGTCTCGAACAGCTGATCACGGACATGGTGGACGCGGGCGCTCACCGGATCGACGGCGTCGAGTTCGACGTGCTCGACAAGCAGGCGCTGCGGGACGAGGCACGGCGCCGGGCGGTGGCCGCCGCCCGGCGCAAGGCCCAGGTGTACGCGGAGGCGGCGGACGTGCGGCTGGGCCCGGTGCTGCACATCCAGGACGTGGAGGCGGAGCCCTTCGCCCACTTCCGCGCGGCCAAGGCCAGCGGCGGTTCAGGGGACCTGGCGCCGGGCACGGTGGAGGTGTCGGCGGAGGTCCTGCTGGGCTTCTCGCTGCGGCACTGACCGCGCGCCGCCGTCCGTCCGCTACGGCCGTACGATGCCCTGCGCGCGTGCCGCCACCAGCCACTTGGGGAACTCGCCCACCAGCCGGTCGTACAGCTCGGCGTCGGTCACCCGGCGCGGGTCGCGGCCCGCGTGGAAGAACCCGGCGTTGTCCACGACCCGCTTCTGCGGCACCGCCAGTTCGTCCAGCTTGCGCAGGTACTCGAACTGGCGGCTGCCCGGGTCGCCGAAGCCGACGAACTGCCAGAACAGCGGCAGCGGCGCCGCCTTGCACAGGTACCGTTCCGCCGCGAGCCGGTTGACCGGGCCGCCGTCGGTCTGGAAGACGACCAGGGCGGGGTGGCGGGCGCCGCTGTCCAGGTAGTGGTCGATGACGGCGTCCATGGCCAGGTGGTAGCTGGTCTTCCCCATGTGCCCGAGTCCGGTCACGATCCGCTCGATCCGCCCTTCGTGGTCGGCGAGCGCGATCTCGGTGACCGCGTCGACGTCCGTGGAGAAGAACACCACGGGCACGGTGCCGTCGTCGTCTAGGTGCGCGGAGAGTCCGAGCACCCGGTCGGCGAGCGCCTGCACACTGCCGTCCTTGTAGTACGGCTTCATCGACCCGGAATAGTCGACGACCAGGTACACCGCCGCCCTCTCCCCCTCCAGCCCGTGCTGGGTGAGCGACACCCCGGCGCTCTTGTACAGGTCGACCAGCGCGGGCGCCGTCTCCCGCACCTTGGTGAGACTGATCGCGGCCATCCGGACTCCCCCGTCACCTCTGACGTACGGCTAGTGGCTGCCGAGGTTACGGCACCGCGCACCCCGCCTCCCGGAGCGGTCACCGGCATTCGCTATTTTGTTCGCCGCCGTCCCCACCGGCGGTGACGGCCGTGATCCCGGCGCGCGGAGCGCCGTACCTACAGGCGGAGGTTTCCCGCGATGAGACGTGCCGGTGTGCTGCTTCTGGGGGCCGTTCCCGTGATCGCTGCGGGGGTGTACCTGGCGGTGCCGGCGGACCCGGAGGACACGGGCGGCACCGCGGACACCACGACCGCCACGGCCACGGCCACCGCCCCGTCGTCCCGCGAGGACGCCAAGGGCCGGGCCGAGCAGGAGCGGGCGGCGGACGACGCGCTGATCGCCGGCCTGCCGCCGGGGCTCGCCGCGCCCGCCAAGAAGGAGCTGGCCCAGCAGCTGGTGTCCAGCGCCGAGAACTCGACCACCCGGTGGCGCACCGCGTACGGCACCATCGAGGACCTCGGGGACGGGGACGGGTACACCGCGGGCATCATCGGTTTCTGCACCGGCACCCACGACCTGCTCACCCTGGTCGAGCGCTACACCGAGGCCCACCCGGACAACGGCCTGGCCGCGTACCTGCCCGCCCTGCGCGAGGTGGACGGCACCGACTCCCACGAGGGCCTGGACCCGGGCTTCACGGCGGCCTGGCGGGCGGAGGCGGAGGTTCCCGCGTTCCGCGAGGCCCAGGAGGCGGAGCGCGACCGCGTCTACTTCGAACCGGCGGTCCGCCTCGCCAAGCTGGACGGCCTCGGCACGCTGGGGCAGTTCGTCTACTACGACGCGATGGTCTTCCACGGCCCGGACACGGACGCCGAGGGCTTCTACGGACTGCGCGAGCGGGCCATGGCCGAGGCGAGGACGCCCGCGCGGGGCGGCTCCGAGAGGGACTACCTGGGGGCCTTCCTGGACGTCCGCCGCGAGGCCATGGAGGCCAAGCGCCCCGGCATCGACACCTCCCGCGTCGACACCGCCCAGCGCCGGTTCCTGGCGGCCGGGAACCTGACGCTTCAGACGCCGCTGGAGTGGGAGGTGTACGGGGACGCCTACCGGGCGCCCTGACCCATGCGACGGCGCCTGCCCATGGTCCGGTCGGGGACGGGGCAGGCGCCATCAGTGTTCCGCACGCCTTTGTGCGGGACGTTCTTCGGTTGTTCCGTCCGTCAGACCACGAGTGCGCGGTCCGTCGGGCGGATCGGGGCCGGCAGATCGCTGGCCCCGGCCAGGAAGCGGTCGGCGCCGCGGGCGGCCGAGCGGCCCTCGGCGATCGCCCAGACGATGAGGGACTGCCCGCGGCCGGCGTCACCGGCGACGAACACACCCGGCACGTTGGTCTGGAAGTCCGCGTCCCGGGCGATGTTACCGCGCTCGTCCAGGTCCAGGCCGAACTGGTCGACCAGGCCGTTCTCCCGGTCGGGGCCGGTGAAGCCCATGGCGAGGGTGACCAGCTGGGCGGGGATCTTGCGCTCGGTGCCCGGCTTCGGGGTGAGCTTGCCGTCGATGAACTCGACCTCGCTCATGTGCAGCCACTGGACGTTGCCGTCCTCGTCGCCCTCGAAGTGGGTGGTGGAGACGGCGTAGACCCGCTCGCCGCCCTCCTCGTGGGCGCTGGTGACCTTGTACAGCATCGGGAAGGTCGGCCACGGCTGGCGCACCGCGTCCCGCTCCTCGCCCGGCCGGGGCATGATCTCCAGCTGGGTGACGGAGGCCGCGCCCTGGCGGTGGGCGGTGCCCACGCAGTCGGCGCCGGTGTCGCCGCCGCCGATGACGACGACGTGCTTGCCCTCGGCCGAGATCGGCGGGGCGACGTAGTCGCCCTCCTGGACCTTGTTGGCCAGCGGCAGGTACTCCATGGCCTGGTGGATGCCGTTCAGCTCGCGGCCGGGGACGGGCAGGTCGCGGGCGGTGGTGGAGCCGACGGCGATGACGACGGCGTCGTAGCGCTTCTTCAGGTCGCCGGCCTTCAGGTCGCGGCCGATCTCGACACCGGTGCGGAAGCGGGTGCCCTCCGCGCGCATCTGCTCTATGCGGCGGTTGATGTGCCGCTTCTCCATCTTGAACTCGGGGATCCCGTACCGGAGGAGACCTCCGACGCGGTCCGCGCGCTCGTAGACGGCGACCGTGTGACCGGCCCGGGTGAGCTGCTGGGCCGCGGCCAGGCCGGCCGGGCCCGAACCGATGACGGCGACGGTCTTGCCGGACAGGCGCTCCGGGATCTGCGGGGCGACGTCCCCGGTCTCCCACGCCTTGTCGATGATGGAGACCTCGACGTTCTTGATGGTGACCGCCGGCTGGTTGATGCCGAGCACGCACGCGGCCTCGCACGGAGCCGGGCACAGGCGGCCGGTGAACTCCGGGAAGTTGTTGGTGGCGTGCAGCCGCTCGGACGCGGCCGACCAGTCCTCGCGGTAGGCGTAGTCGTTCCACTCGGGGATCAGGTTCCCGAGCGGGCAGCCGTTGTGGCAGAACGGGATGCCGCAGTCCATGCAGCGGCTGGCCTGCTTGCTGATGATCGGCAGCAGGGAGCCGGGGACGTAGACCTCGTTCCAGTCCTTGACGCGTTCCTCGACCGGCCGGGACTTGGCGACTTCGCGGCCGTGGTTGAGAAAGCCCTTGGGGTCAGCCATTGGTCGCCGCCTCCATCATCTTCTCGGTGATCTCGGTCTCGGAGAGACCGGCTCGCTCGGCGGCGTCCTTGGCGGCGAGCACTGCCTGGTACGTGCTGGGGATGATCTTGCTGAACCGCTCCACCGCGGCGGACCAGTCCGCGAGCAGCTTCTCGGCGACCGTGGACCCGGTCTCCTCGGCGTGCCGGCGCACCACGTCGTGCAGCCAGTCCCGGTCGGCGTCGTCCAGGGCCTGTACGGCGCCGACGTTGCCGGCGTTGACGTTGTCGGGGTCGAGGTCGATGACGTAGGCGATGCCGCCGGACATGCCGGCCGCGAAGTTGCGCCCGGTCTCGCCGAGGACGACCGCGTGACCGCCGGTCATGTACTCGCAGCCGTGGTCGCCGACGCCCTCGGAGACGACCAGCGCGCCGGAGTTGCGGACGCAGAAGCGCTCGCCGACCTTGCCGCGCAGGAACATCTCGCCGCCGGTGGCACCGTAGCCGATGGTGTTGCCGGCGATGGTGGAGTACTCGGCGAGGTGGTCGGCGCCCCGGTCCGGACGGACGACGATCCGGCCGCCGGAGAGGCCCTTGCCGACGTAGTCGTTGGCGTCGCCCTCCAGGCGCAGCGTGATGCCGCGCGGGACGAAGGCACCGAAGGACTGGCCGGCGGAGCCGGTGAAGGTGATGTCGACGGTGTCGTCGGGCAGGCCCGCGCCGCCGAACTTCTTCGTCACCTCGTGGCCGAGCATGGTGCCGACCGTGCGGTTGATGTTGCGGATCGCGACCTGGGCGCGCACCGGGGCGGCCTGGGTGGCGTCCGACGCGGACAGCGCGTCCGAGGCGAGCTTGATCAGCTGGTTGTCGAGCGCCTTCTCCAGGCCGTGGTCCTGTCCGGTGGCCTGGTGGCGCACGGCGCCCTCGGCCAGCGCGGGCACGTGGAAGAGCGGCTCCAGGTCGAGGCCCTGCGCCTTCCAGTGGTTGACGGCGCGGGTGACATCGAGGGTCTCGGCGTGGCCGACGGCCTCCTCGATGGAGCGGAAGCCCAGCTCCGCGAGGATCTCGCGGACCTCTTCGGCGATGAACTGGAAGAAGTTCACCACGTACTCGGCCTTGCCGGAGTACCGGTCGCGCAGCACCGGGTTCTGGGTGGCGATGCCGACCGGGCAGGTGTCCAGGTGGCAGACGCGCATCATGACGCAGCCGGAGACGACGAGCGGCGCGGTCGCGAAACCGAACTCCTCGGCGCCGAGCAGCGCGGCGATGACGACGTCCCGGCCGGTCTTCAGCTGGCCGTCGGTCTGCACGACGATGCGGTCGCGCAGGCCGTTGAGCAGCAGCGTCTGCTGGGTCTCGGCGAGCCCCAGCTCCCAGGGGCCGCCGGCGTGCTTCAGCGAGGTGAGCGGCGAGGCGCCCGTGCCGCCGTCGTGGCCGGAGATGAGGACGACGTCCGCGTGCGCCTTCGACACACCCGCCGCGACCGTGCCGACGCCGACCTCGGAGACCAGCTTGACGTGAATCCGCGCCTGCGGGTTCGCGTTCTTGAGGTCGTGGATCAGCTGGGCGAGGTCCTCGATGGAGTAGATGTCGTGGTGCGGCGGCGGCGAGATCAGGCCGACGCCGGGGGTGCTGTGCCGGGTCTTGGCGACCCAGGGGTACACCTTGTGGCCGGGCAGCTGGCCGCCCTCGCCGGGCTTGGCGCCCTGGGCCATCTTGATCTGGATGTCGTCCGCGTTGACCAGGTACTCGCTGGTGACGCCGAAGCGGCCGGAGGCGACCTGCTTGATCGAGGAACGGCGTGCCGGGTCGTACAGGCGCTCCGGGTCCTCGCCGCCCTCACCGGTGTTGGACTTGCCGCCCAGCTGGTTCATGGCGATGGCGAGGGTCTCGTGCGCCTCCTGGGAGATGGAGCCGTACGACATGGCGCCGGTGGAGAAGCGCTTGACGATCTCGGAGACGGGCTCGACCTCGTCGACGGGGATCGGCGCCCGGTCGGACGTGAACCCGAACATGCCGCGCAGCGTCATCAGGCGCTCGGACTGCTCGTTCACACGCTCGGTGTACTGCTTGAAGATGTCGTACTTGCCGGAGCGCGTGGCGTGCTGGAGGCGGAAGACGGTCTCCGGGTCGAACAGGTGCGGCTCGCCCTCGCGGCGCCACTGGTACTCGCCACCGATCTCCAGGGCGCGGTGCGCGGGCGCGATGCCGCTGGCCGGGTACGCCTTGGCGTGGCGGGCGGCGACCTCCTTGGCGACGACGTCGATGCCGACGCCGCCGATCTTGGTGGCGGTGCCGTTGAAGTACTTGGCGACGAACTCCTCGTCGAGCCCGACGGCCTCGAAGACCTGGGCGCCGCGGTAGGAGGCGACGGTGGAGATGCCCATCTTGGACATGACCTTGAGGACGCCCTTGCCGAGGGCGTAGATCAGGTTCCGGATGGCCTGGTCGGGCTCGCCGTCGTCGCTCTGCAGGAAGGTGCCCGCGCGGACCAGGTCCTCGACGGACTCCATCGCCAGGTACGGGTTGACGGCGGCGGCGCCGAAGCCGATGAGCAGGGCGACGTGGTGGACCTCGCGGACGTCGCCGGCCTCGACCAGCAGGCCCACCTCGGTGCGCTGCTTGGTGCGGATGAGGTGGTGGTGGACGGCCGCGGTGAGCAGCAGCGAGGGGATCGGCGCGTGCTCGGCGTCCGAGTGCCGGTCGGAGAGGACGATCAGCCGGGCGCCGTTCTCGATCGCGGCGTCGGTCTCGGCGCAGATCTCCTCTATGCGGGCGGCGAGTGAGTCGCCGCCGCCGTGCACCCGGTAGAGACCGGAGAGGGTCGCGGCCTTGAAGCCGGGCATGTCGCCGTCGGCGTTGATGTGGATGAGCTTGGCCAGCTCGTCGTTGTCGATCACCGGGAAGGGCAGCAGGACGCTGCGGCAGGAGGCCGCCGTCGGGTCGAGGAGGTTGCCCTGCGGGCCCAGCGAGGAGCGCAGCGAGGTGACCAGTTCCTCGCGGATGGCGTCCAGCGGCGGGTTGGTGACCTGCGCGAAGAGCTGGGTGAAGTAGTCGAAGAGCAGCCGGGGGCGCTCGGACAGCGCGGCGATGGGCGAGTCGGTGCCCATGGAGCCGATCGGCTCGGCGCCGGTCTTGGCCATCGGCGCGACGAGGACGCGCAGCTCCTCCTCGGTGTAGCCGAAGGTCTGCTGGCGGCGGGTGACCGAGGCGTGGGTGTGCACGATGTGCTCGCGCTCGGGCAGGTCGGACAGCTCGATCTCGCCGGCCTCGATCCACTCGGCGTACGGCTTCTCCGCCGCGAGCTGGGCCTTGATCTCGTCGTCCTCGATGATGCGGTGCTCGGCGGTGTCCACGAGGAACATGCGGCCGGGCTGGAGGCGGCCCTTGCGGACGACCTTCGCGGGGTCGATGTCGAGGACGCCGACCTCGGAGCCGAGGACGACGAGGCCGTCGTCGGTGACCCAGTAGCGGCCGGGGCGCAGGCCGTTGCGGTCGAGCACGGCGCCGACCTGGGTGCCGTCGGTGAAGGTGACGCAGGCGGGGCCGTCCCAGGGCTCCATCATCGTGGAGTGGAACTGGTAGAAGGCGCGCCGGTCCGGGTTCATGGAGTCGTGGTTCTCCCACGCCTCCGGGATCATCATCAGCACGGAGTGCGGCAGCGAGCGTCCGCCGAGGTGCAGCAGTTCCAGGACCTCGTCGAAGGAGGCGGAGTCCGAGGCGTCCGGCGTGCAGACCGGGAAGATCCGCTCCAGGTCCGAGGACGAGCCGAACAGGTCGGAGGCGAGCTGGGACTCGCGGGCGCGCATCCAGTTGCGGTTGCCCTTGACCGTGTTGATCTCGCCGTTGTGCGCGACGAAGCGGTACGGGTGGGCGAGCGGCCAGCTCGGGAAGGTGTTGGTGGAGAACCGGGAGTGCACCAGCGCGATCGCGGAGGCGAAGCGGCGGTCGGACAGGTC
The DNA here is from genome assembly GCF_042740985.1 of Streptomyces sp. NPDC058985. Taxonomy (NCBI): domain Bacteria; kingdom Bacillati; phylum Actinomycetota; class Actinomycetes; order Kitasatosporales; family Streptomycetaceae; genus Streptomyces; species Streptomyces sp. NPDC058985. Next base: position 82,609 of record NZ_JBHYJX010000018.1, read on the forward strand.
CGGGAAGAACGGCTCCAGCTGGCCGGTGGTCAGCATGCCCTTGTAGACGATGGTCCGCGCGGACAGCGACGGGAAGTAGACGCCGGCCTCGCGCTCGGCGCGCTTGCGCAGCGCGAAGGCGTGGCGGTCGAGGGCGATGCCCTGCGAGGCGCCGTCCGTCACGAAGATCTGGCGGAAGACCGGCATGGTCGAGCGGGCGGTGGCGCCGAGCATCTGCGGGGCGACCGGCACCTCGCGCCAGCCGAGGACGGTGAGGCCCTCCTCGCCCGCGATCGTCTCGATCCGCGACACGGCGTCCTCGGTGCCGTCCCCCGGCAGGAAGGCGATGCCGACGGCGTACGACCCGGCCTCGGGCAGCTCGAATCCGGCCACCTCACGGAAGAACGCGTCCGGCACCTGGGAGAGGATGCCCGCGCCGTCGCCCGAGTCGGGCTCGGAACCGGTGGCGCCGCGGTGCTCCAGGTTGCGCAGCACGGTGAGTGCCTGGTCGACCAGGGTGTGCGATGCCTCGCCGGTGAGAGTGGCGACGAAACCGACGCCGCAGGCGTCGTGCTCGTTGCGGGGGTCGTACATACCCTGGGCAGCAGGGCGAGCATCCATGAAGGACCAGTTCTGGCCACTCGCGGAATGCTGGGACGGCTGGCGCGGCGTACGCATCGGCTCTCCCGTCGTCGTCATCTGGCATGTGCAGGTGCCGAGGGACGACGTTGGCCCTCTGCGGTGTCGGTGCAAAATTTGGTGCAGGTTACATGATGGAGTGGTTCTCGGTAAACGGGACAATCCATTCCAACATGCGGACACCGGGGGCTGCGGCGGGGATACCGCGCCCGGCGGTGAAAGCTATGGAGGACCGAAGCGCACAGGTCGGTGTCCGTCGGCCCGAAGGCGTGGAATGAGCGTCGTCGCTCGCCCCACGGGTGCGCGGCCGGCCTCATTGCCCACAGCGCTTACGGCTCATGCCCGGAGATTACGTACTCGAAACCAGCGAGTAACGGCTACTTATGCGGCCCCTCGCATAAGTTCGAGCCGGGCTATCCTACGGCCGTTCCGAACAGAGTGCCCAGGACGTACGTCACACCGGCCGCCGCACCGCCGAGCGCGAGCTGCCGCAGTCCGCTGTACCACCAGCTGCGCGCCGTCACCTTGGCCACCACCGCGCCGCACAGGAAGAGTCCGGCCAGCGCGAGCAGCACCGCGGGCCACAGCGCGGAGGCGCCGAGCAGGTACGGCAGCACGGGCAGCGCGGCGCCCAGCGCGAAGGAACCGAAGGACGACACGGCGGCGACGGTGGGCGAGGGCAGGTCGGAGGGGTCGATGCCCAGCTCCTCGCGGGCGTGTATCTCCAGCGCCTGCTCGGGGTCGCTGGACAGCTGCCGGGCCACCTCGCGCGCCAGCCGCGGTTCGACGCCACGGGCCTCGTAGAGCGCGGCCAGCTCGGCCTCCTCGTCCTTCGGGTGCTTTCGCAGCTCCCGGCGCTCCACGTCCAGCTCGGCCTCGACCAGCTCGCGCTGCGAGGCGACGGAGGTGTACTCGCCGGCGGCCATGGAGAAGGCGCCGGCGGCCAGACCGGCCATTCCCGTCAGTACGACGGTCTGCTGGCTCACCGCGCCGCCGGCGACGCCGGTCATCAGGGCGAGGTTGGAGACCAGGCCGTCCATCGCGCCGAAGACCGCGGGGCGCAGCCAGCCGCCGTTCACGTCGCGGTGGGTGTGGTTGTCGCGGTGCGCCTCGTGCAGCGGCGCCTCGGTCTCGATGATGGCCATGAGGGATCCCCCGGAGAGCTAGTTTGGATCGGTTCTACTTTTTAACAACACCCAATCTACGCCGATCATTTCCGCCCCGCCAGCAAGGAAAGGCTGGGCTTACCTGCGGCTTTACCTCTCCGCGCTCATTCGTGATCTTGCCCGCACAGATGTCGACCGGGTGACGCTGAGGCCCGTGAGGCTGCGGTGCGCACCGCACCGGGGACAGATACGCGGAGGGAGAGGAGAGGCCGCATGGCATCCACCGCCTGCATTCCCCCGGTCCCCGCGCCCCAAGGCGCCGTCGGACTCCGCGAACGGGCCCGGGGCGCGCTGCTCGGACTGGCCGTCGGGGACGCCCTCGGGGCGCCGGCCGAGAACATGAAGCCCTCGGAGATCCGCGCCCGGTGGGGCCGCATCACGGGATACGTGGCCGACCGGCCGGCCGGCACCGACGACACCGAGTACGCGATCTTCTCCGGCCTGCTGCTCGCCCGGTACGGCGCCGCGCTCACCCCGGTGCACGTGGAGACCGCCTGGCACGAGTGGATCGCGGACCGGGAGGAGGGCCCGTTCCGGGGCGCGGGCTTCAGCGAACGCGGCACCCTGGAGAACCTCCGCCGGGGGCTGGCCGCCCCGATCTCCGCCCAGCACCGCCACGCCTGGAGCGACGGCCTCGCCATGCGTGCGGCCCCCCACGGCGTGTTCGCGGCCGGCCGCCCCGCCGAGGCGGCCCGGCTGGTCGCGATCGACGGCTCGGTCAGCCACGACGGCGAGGGCATCTACGGCGGCCAGGCGGTGGCGGCGGGGGTCGCGGCGGCGATGGCGGGGGCGGCGCCGGTCGCGGTCGTGGCCTCCGCGCTGGCCGTCGTGCCGGACGACTCCTGGACCGCCCGCTGTCTGCGCCGCGCGATGACGGCGGCGCATCGCGGCGAACGCGCGGTCCGCTCCGCCGTGGTCATCGGCGGCTACCCGTGGACCGACCTGGCACCCGAGGCGGTCGCCCTCGCCTTCGGCGCGTACGCGGCGGCGGACGGCGACTTCACGGACGCGGTGCTGACGGCCGTCAACATGGGGCGCGACGCCGACACCACGGCCGCGGTGGCGGGCGCGCTGGCCGGCGCCACCCACGGTGCCGCCGCCATCCCGCCCGCCTGGGCCGCGGCCATCGGCCCCGCCCGCGGCACCTGCCTGCCGGCGATCGCCGGCCACCACGTCCTGGAGGTGGCGGACCTGCTGACGGGCGCGGCGGAGGAGGTACGGCGGGCAGTGCGAGACCCGGAACGGGTCCCCCCGGGACGCGAGGAGCCGGCGCACCCGTCCCACGGCCCCCGCACCCCGCTCCCACCCGGCGACCGGCCCCCACCGGACCCCGGCCCGTACACCCCCGCGCCGACCGCCCAGACACCGAACGCCCCCCGCCCCGGAAAAGCCGCACAGCACACGAGCCCCCACAGCTCACCCCCGCCCGCCGACACCCAGCCCCCCGGCGACCGGCCCCCACCGGACCTCCGCCCGTACACCCCCGCGCCGGCCGCCCACACACCGAACACACCCCGCCCCGGAAAAGCCGCACAGCACACGAGCCCCCACAACCCGCCCCCACCGCCTGACACCCCGCCCCCCGGCGACCGGTCGTCCCCGGAGCCCGTCACGGACCCGCCCCCGCGGGGCGGCCAAGCCGCCGGCGTACCCCGGACCCCGCCAGCCGCACCGCTCACACACCCGCCCGACCAGGGCACCCTCGTGCCCGAGGCGGGGGCGGAGGTGTGGCCGTGAGCGGGGTCCGGCCCGGCGTGGGGGCGACGGGTACCACCGCGTACGTCGAGGCGCCCGGGGAGTCGGCGCCCGCCGGGATGGGACAGCGCCCCGCGCCCGAGGCCGCGGTCCCCCGCGCGGTGCCGGGCCGCGACCGGGTCGAGGGGCTGCTCCTCGGTCTGGCCGCGGGGGACGCGGCCGGCTGGCCCGCCGCCCGGCACCGGGCCGCCCGGATGCCGGAGTGGACGCGCCGCCTCACCCGCGAGCTGGACACCTTCGCCGAGCAGAACGCGACCACCACCCTCCCCGTCCCCATCGCCCTGAACCAGCCCCCCGAGCCGCTGCGCCTCGGCCCCTCGGACGACGCCGAGTGGGCGGCGTTCGCGGCCGAGGCGCTGCTGCGGGCCGGCGACGACAGCGTGCTCGGGGACCTGAGCCGGGACCGGAGGATTCGGGCGGCGATCGACCTGACCTGGAACGCCGTCGCCAGCGAGGTGGCCGCGGCGACGGAACGCGCCCCGGAGGCCGAGTCGGCCGTGCTGCCGCTGCGCGCCCGCATCTCGGTGCGGGCGGGGCTCGGCAATCTCGCCGCGGGGCTGCGCCCGCCCGCCACCGGCCACGACAACCCGCACTTCTTCGACGACGCGGCCTGCGTCCGGGCCTGCGTACTCGCCGTCGCCCACCCGGGCGACCCGCGCCTCGCGGCGGACCTCGCCGAGTTCGACGCCCGCTACACCCAGGACGGCGACGGCGTGCACGGCGCGCGGGCGATGGCGGCGGCGCTGGCCCGCGCCCTCACCGGCGCCGACGTGGACACCTGTGTGGCGGCCGCCCTCGCCGAACTCCCCGAGGGGACGGAGATCGGCCGCAACGCCCGCCAGGCACTGGCCCTGGCGGCGGACGCCGAGAGCACCTTCGCCCTCGTCCCGCTCCTCGAGCACCAGATCGTCGACCACGTCTACAGCTACGGCATCGCCGCCGCCGAGACCGTCCCGGTCGCCCTCGCCCTGGCCACCGCCGCCCGGGGCGTCCTCGCCGAGGCGGTCCCGGCGGCGGCCTGTCTGTCCCGGGTCGCGGACTCCGCCCCCGCGCTGGCGGGCGCCCTCACCGGCGCGCTGGGCGGCGGCACCTCGGTGCCCGCGTCCTGGCGGGACACCTGCCGCACCCTCCCCGGCTGCGTACTGCCCAGGCTCACCGGCACCGATCTCGTCGAACTCGCCGGCCTCCTGCACGCCACGCAGCCGGCCCGACCCGAAGGAGGACGCACGACATGACAGCCCGCACCCCTCGCTCCGGCCCCGGCCCGGCGACCCTGGAGGAGCGCGTCACCGGCGCCCTCGTCGGCGCGGCCGTCGGCGACGCGCTCGGCGGCCCGGTCGAGGGCTACTCCCCCGAGCAGATCCTCGAACGCCACGGCGGCCGGATCCACGGCGTCGTCGGCCCCTGGAACGGCGACGACTGGCGCACCGCCCGCCCTCTCGCGCCGTACCACAAGGGCGACGGCCACGTCACCGACGACACCTTGATGACCCACGCGCTGGTCCGGGTGTACGGCACGGTCCGCGACCACCTCGACGCCTACGCGGTCGCCGAGCACCTGGTCCCGGACCTGATGACGCACCCCCGCTGGATCCCGGAGCTGGAGACCGAGGCGCTCCCGCTCCAGCGGATCTTCCTGGCGGAGAAGTGGCTGGTGGCGCGGATCCACTACGGCCACGTGGACCCGCGCGAGGCGGGCACCGGCAACATCGTCAACTGCGGTGCCGCGATGTACATGGCGCCGGTCGGCCTGGTCAACGCCGCCCACCCGGCGGGGGCGTACGCCGAGGCCCTGGACGTCGCGGGCGCGCACCAGTCGTCGTACGGCAGGGAGGCGGCCGGTGTCTTCGCGGCCGCGGTGGCCGCGGCCTGCGCGCCGGGCGCGACGCCGGACTCGGTGGTGACCGCCTGTCTGGCCCTGGCCAAGGACGGCACGCGGGCCGCGATCGAGGCGGTCTGCGACGTGGCCGCGCGCTACTCGGACTTCGAGTCGGCGCTGGCCCCGCTGCGGGAGGCGGTCACCCCGTACGACACGGTGGGCCCGGACTACCGCGCGCCCTCGCTGGGCGCCCGCCGCCCGTCCCGGCTGCACGCGATCGAGGAGCTGCCCGTCGCCCTCGGCATGCTCCTCGTCTCCGGCGGCGACTGCCGGCACGCGGTGCTCGGCGCGGTCAACTACGGCCGTGACTGCGACTCCATCGCCACGATGGCGGGCGCGCTGGCCGGAGCGCTGGGTTCACCGGTCCCCGAGGAGTGGGCCAAGCGGGTCGCGGAGGCCAGCCGCCTCGACCTGTGGGAGCCGGCCGCGACGCTGAGCGCGGTCGCCCGGGAGGTCTTCGAGCGGGACCTGGTGCGGCGCCGCGAGCACGAGCGGGCGTTCGGCGCGATCGGGGGTCCGTGATGCTGCGGCTGACCTGGGTGCAGCCCGAGGACCTGATCGGCCACGAGCTGCGCCAGGCCGCCCTGGAGGGCCGCGACGCGTCGGCGGTCGCCGCCCGCTGGGAGGCGGCGGGCGGCGACCCGGCCCCCGACCGCGCGGGCGCGTCCCCCCGGCCCGCCTCCCGGGGCCTCAGGCTCCTGGCGGAGGAGCTGCTGGACGACCTGGCCGGGCTGGCGAACCCGACCGCCGCCGCGGAACCGACCGACCTCGACCGGATCCGGGACCTTTGCCCCGACTGGCCCGCACCGGCCGCCCCGCAGGCCCCGTCCGTGTCCCCGGCGCCGAACCCGTCCGTGTCCGCGGCCCGGCTGGAGGCCGCCTGGCTGGGCCGGGCCGCCGGCTGCCTGCTCGGCAAACCCGTCGAGAAGCTCCCGCTGACCGGCATCCGCCGCATCGGCCGCGCCACCGGCAACTGGCCTCCGACCGGCTACTTCACCGCCCGGGGCCTCCCCGCGGACCTCGCGGCCGCCCACCCCTGGAACCGCCGCTCCGCCGCCACCTCCCTCGCCGAGAACATCGACGGGATGCCCGAGGACGACGACCTCAACTACCCGCTCCTCAACCTCCTGCTCCTCCAGCGTCACGGCAGGAACTTCAGCACCGCCGACGTGGCCCGCGTGTGGCTCGACGAGCTGCCCGCCGGCCGCACCTTCACCGCCGAGCGCGTCGCCTACCGCAACCTGCTCTCCGGCCTGGAACCGCCCGCCACCGCCCGCCACCGCAACCCCTTCCGCGAGTGGATCGGCGCCCTGATCCGCGCCGACGTGCACGGCTGGACCAACCCCGGCGACCCGGCCGCCGCGGCCGAGCAGGCCCACCGCGACGCCGCCCTGACCCACACCGCGAGCGGCGTCCACGCGGCCATGTTCGCCGCCGCCGTCATCGCCACCGCCGCCACCGGCACCCACGACGTGCACACCTGCCTGCGCACCGGCCTCGCGGTCGTGCCGCCCGGCTCCCGGCTGTCCGCGGCCGTGCGCCACGCCGTCCGCCTCGCCCAGGCGCACGCCGACTTCGACACGGTCGTGGACGCGTTGCACGCCCGCCACTCCCCCACCCACCACTGGGTGCACGCCGTGCCCAACACGGCCTTGATCGCCGCCGCCCTCACCCACGCGGACGGCGACTTCACCGGCTCGGTCTCCCGCGCGGTCTCCGGGGGGTGGGACACCGACTCCAACGGCGCCACCGTCGGCGGCGTCGCCGGACTCCTCGCCGGCTCCCCCGCCGCCCTGCCCGAGCACTGGACGGGCCCGCTGAAGAACCGCCTGGCCACGTCGGTCGGCGACTTCGACGGCACCGGCTTCGACACCCTCGCCCACCTCACCCACCGGGAGGCCACCCGCCCATGTCCCAGCCCGCCGTGAACGCCCCCGACTCCGCCACCGCCGTCCCCGCTCCGCTCACCGGTCTGCGGGTGCTCGACCTCGCCACCCTCTTCGCGGGCCCGCTCGCCGCGACCATGCTCGGCGACTTCGGCGCCGAGGTGGTCAAGGTCGAACACCCCTCCCGGCCCGACCCGTCCCGGGGCCACGGCCCGTCCAAGGACGGCATCGGCCTGTGGTGGAAGATCCTGGGCCGCAACAAGCGCACGATCACCCTGGACCTGTCGAAGCCCGCCGGGCGCACCACCCTGCTGCGCCTCGCCTCGACCGCGGACGTCGTCATCGAGAACTTCCGTCCCGGCACGCTGGAGAAGTGGGACCTGGGCTGGGACGAGCTGTCCGCCGTCAACCCCCGCCTGGTCCTCACCCGGGTCACCGGCTTCGGCCAGTTCGGCCCGTACGCGCGCCGCCCCGGATTCGGCACCCTCGCCGAGGCCATGAGCGGCTTCGCCGCGATGACCGGCGAACCGGACGCCCCGCCGACGCTGCCGCCGTTCGGGCTCGCCGACTCGATCGCCGCGCTGGCGACGTCGTACGCCGTGATGACGGCGCTGGCCGCGCGCGAGCACACCGGCGAGGGGCAGGTCGTCGACATGGCGATCATCGAGCCGATCCTCACCGTCCTGGGCCCGCAGCCCACCTGGTACGACCAGCTCGGCCACGTCCAGCCGCGCACCGGCAACCGCTCGCAGAACAACGCCCCGCGCAACACCTACCGCACCGCCGACGGCACCTGGGTCGCCGTGTCCACCTCGGCCCAGTCGGTCGCCGAGCGGGTGATGCGCCTGGTGGGCCGGCCGGAGCTGATCGACGAGCCCTGGTTCGCGTCCGGCGCCGACCGGGCCCGCCACGCCGACGTCCTGGACACGGCGGTCGGCGACTGGATCGCCCGGCACGGCCGCGCCGACGTGCTCGCCGCCTTCGAGAAGGCCGAGGCGGCCGTGGCGCCGGTCCAGGACGTGCGGGACGTGATGACCGACCCCCAGTACCAGGCGCTCGACACCGTCACCACCGTCGACGATCCCGAGCTGGGCCCACTGCGCATGCAGAACGTCCTCTTCCGGCTCTCCGCGACCCCGGGCGCCATCCGCTGGGCGGGCCGTCCGCACGGCGCGGACACGGAGGAGGTGCTGACCGAGCTGGGGCTGACCCCGGCGGACGTGAAAGAGCTGCGTGAGGAGGGCGTCGTATGACCGCACCCCCGCTGACCTGGCTGTACGCGCCCGGGGACCGGCCCCGGGTGGTCGCCAAGGCGCTGGCCGCCGGGGCCGACGTCGTGGTGGTCGACCTGGAGGACGCGGTCGCCCCGGACCGCAAGGAGTACGCCCGCGAGGCCACCGCGGAACTGCTCACCGAGCCGCAGCCGGTGCCGGTGCACGTCCGCGTCAACGCCCTGGACGGTCCGCTGGCCGCCGCGGACCTGGGGGCGCTGGCCCCGCTGCCGGGACTGTCCGGCCTGCGGCTGCCCAAGGTGACGTCCCCCGAGCAGATCACCGGCGTGGCGGCGGCCACCGGCGGGCCGCCCCTGTACGCGCTGCTGGAGACCGCCCTGGGCGTGGAGCGGGCGTACCCGATCGCCGCGGCCCATCCGGCGCTGCGCGGCATCGCCCTCGGCGAGGCGGACCTCCGGGCCGATCTGGGCGTGCACGGGGACACCGGCCTCGACTGGTCGCGCGCCCGGGTGGTGGTGGCCGCGCGGGCGGCCGGCCTGGCGCCGCCGTCGCAGACCGTGCATCCGGACACCCGGGACCTGGAGGGCCTGGCGGCGTCCTGCGCGCACGGCCGCGCCCTGGGGTTCCTCGGCCGCGCCGCGATCCACCCCCGCCAGTTGCCGATCATCGAGCGGGCGTACCTGCCGACCGAGCGGGAGCTGGAGGAGGCGGAGACGATCGTCAAGGCGGCCAGCGTCCAGCCGGGCGCGCAGGCGCTGCCGGACGGCCGGTTCGTCGACGCGGCGGTGGTGGCGACGGCCCGGCGCACCCTGTCGCTGGCCCGGCGGCCCGTCCTGTCCTGACACGCGCCGAGGGCGCCCGGTGGAGATCCGGGCGCCCTCGTGGATGTCCTGCGGCGGGCCGTCAGCCCTTCTTGGCGGAGTCGGCGCCGTCCTTCACGTCCCGCGCGTCGTCCGCGTCGCCGGCCGCATCGTCCGGAGACTTGGCGTCGCCCTCCGTGGCACCGGACCCGGCGTCCTCGTCGGTGGTGTCCGCGTCCGCCTTGGCGTCGTCCCCGGCGGAGCCTTCGGATCCCTCGGCACCGTCGGTGCCGTCGGACGGCCCGGCACCCGGCTCGACCACGGCCTCCCGGCCCGGACGCGACCGCGCCGAGAGCACCATGTAGACCACGGCGAGCACGAAGACGAGCAACGCGGTCCAGTTGTTGAGCCGCAGGCCGAGGATGTGGTGGGCGTCGTCGACGCGCATGTACTCGATCCAGAACCGGCCCGCGCAGTAGGCGGCGACGTACAGGGCGAACGCCCGGCCGTGGCCCAGCTTGAAGCGGCGGTCGGCCCAGATGACGAGCGCGGCGACACCGATGCACCACAGCGACTCGTACAGGAACGTCGGGTGGTAGGTGCCCGGGACCCGCCCGTCGGCCGTCGAGGTGATCTCCACGGCCCACGGCAGGTCGGTCGCCTTGCCGTACAGCTCCTGGTTGAACCAGTTGCCCCAGCGGCCGATGGCCTGCGCGAGGGCGATGCCGGGGGCGACGGCGTCGGCGTACGCGGGCATCGGGATGCCCCGGCGGCGGGCGCCGATCCAGGCGCCCAGCGCGCCGAACGCGATCGCGCCCCAGATGCCGAGGCCGCCCTCCCAGATCTTGAAGGCGTCGACCCAGTCACGGCCCTCGCTGAAGTACAGCTGGTAGTCCGTGATCACGTGGTAGAGCCGGCCGCCGATCAGGCCGAAGGGCACGGCCCAGACCGCGATGTCGGCCACCGTGCCCGGCCGCCCGCCCCGGGCGATCCAGCGGCGGTTGCCGAGCCAGACGGCAACGAAGACACCGATGATGATGCAGAACGCGTAGCCGCGCAGCGGGATGGGACCGAGGTGCAGCACCCCGCGCGACGGGCTGGGAATGAAGGCAAGTTCCATGGCAGGGTCGACGCTACCGTGTCGGACGGGAGGCGCGGCGGGCAGCCCGGCTACGGGTCCGTAACGAGCGCGCCGATCACGGCGCCGCGCCTGCCCACCGCCGCCCGCCCTACGTGTTGGCGTCCTCCACCATCTGCTTCAGCTTGGCCGGGGTCATCGACTGGTCCTGGTAGATGTTCGTGCCGTCGAGGAGCACGGTCGGGGTGCCGCTGAAGCCGCCGTTCTGGAAGGCCGTGTTGGACTTCTCCACCCAGCTGTTGTGCCGGCCGTTCTTCACGCACTCCTGGAACGGGGTGGTGTCGAGGCCGTCGACCTTGCCGGCCAGGTCGATCAGCCGGTCCTCGTCGGCGAAGGCGTCGTCGCTCTCGGGCGGCTGGTCGGTGAACAGCACGTCGTGGTACTGGGGGAACTTCCCGGCGTCCTGGGCGCAGGCGGCGGCATTGGCGGCCTTGCGGGAGCCGGTGCCGCCCATGTTGCCGTCGATGATGGTCGCCAGGTGGTACTCGACCTTGAGCTGTCCGGACTCGGTCAGCTCGTGGATGGTGTCGCGGTACGCCAGCTCGAAGCCCTTGCAGGCCGGGCAGCGGAAGTCCTCCCAGACGGTGAGCGTCGACTTGGCGCCGTCCTCACCGACGGGGATCGCGAGGCCGTCCTTGCCCTGCGCGCCCGAGGGCGCCACGACCGGCCCGGCCGAGTCGCTGCCGTCGTCCTTGCCCGCGTTCGCCGCGACGACGCCGATCACCGCCGCGAGCCCCAGGACGCAGACCACGCTCGCGCCGACGATCAGCGCGCGGCGGCGCTTGTCCCTGGACCTGTGCTTCTCGCGCTCGGCCGCCAGCTTCTCCCGGGCGGTGCGCTTTCCCTGTCGGTTCTTCTCGCTCACACCCCGCAGAACGAACCGGGGAGGCGCAGCGCGCCTCCCCGGTCGAAGGTCCACCCGTACGAGGGACCCCGGTCACCTGCCCGTCGTCACGCCTGTCCGCGCACGCCCTTCGCGAGGTCGGCGGCGAGGGCGCGGACGCCCTCCAGGCCGGCCGCGTCGTCAGGGGCGTCCAGCATGCGCTTGACGAACGCCGAGCCGACGATCACGCCGTCGGCGAAGCCGGCCACCTCGGCGGCCTGCGCGGCGTTGGAGACGCCGAGTCCGACGCAGACCGGGATGCCGGTGGTGGCGCGGGTGCGCCGCACCAGGTCCTCGGCCTGCGCGCCGACCGACTCACGGGTGCCGGTGACGCCCATGAGGGAGGCGGCGTAGACGAAGCCGCTGCCGGCCGCGGTGATCTCGGCGAGCCGCGCGTCCTTGCTGCTGGGCGCGACCACGAAGACGGTGGCGAGCCCGTGCTTCTCCGCGTGCTCCCTCCACAGCGCCGACTCCTGGACCGGCAGGTCGGGCAGGATGCACCCGGCGCCCCCGGCCTCGGCCAGCTCGGCGGTGAACCGCTCGACGCCGTAGCGGTCGATGGGGTTCCAGTACGTCATGACGAGGATCGGCTTGCCGGTGGCGGCGTGGGCCTCCCGGACCGTGCGCATCACGTCGGCGATGCGGACGCCGCCCTTGAGGGCGATGTCGTCGGCGGTCTGGATGACCGGGCCGTCGAGCACCGGGTCGCTGTGCGGCAGACCCACCTCGACGACGTCGGCGCCGCCGTCGAGCGCGGCCTTGACCGCCTCGATGCCGCCGTCGACGGTGGGGAACCCGGCCGGGAGGTAGGCGATGAGGGCGGCGCGGCCCTCGGACCTGGCCCCGGCGAGGGTGTCGTTCAGCAGCTGTACGTTCCCGCTCACTTGGCGTCCCCCTCGATCTCCGCGGTGGTGCCGGTCTCGTCGGCGGCGACCTCGGCGTCCGTGTCGTACAGCCCGAAGTAGCGGGCGGCGGTGTCCATGTCCTTGTCGCCGCGGCCGGACAGGTTGACGACGATCAGCCCGTCCTTGCCCAGCTCCTTGCCGACCTCCAGGGCGCCGGCCAGCGCGTGGGCGCTCTCGATGGCCGGGATGATGCCCTCGGTGCGCGACAGCAGGCGCAGGGCCTGCATGGCGGCGTCGTCGGTGACCGCGCGGTACTCGCCGCGGCCGGAGTCCTTGAGGTAGGAGTGCTCGGGTCCGATGCCCGGGTAGTCCAGACCGGCCGAGATCGAGTACGGCTCGGTGATCTGGCCCTCGTCGTCCTGGAGGACGTAGGAGCGGGAGCCGTGCAGGATGCCGGGTTCGCCCGCGGTCAGGGTGGCCGCGTGCTCGCCGGTCTCCACGCCGTGCCCGGCGGGCTCGCAGCCGATGAGGCGGACGTCCGCGTCGGGGATGAAGGCGTGGAAGAGGCCGATGGCGTTGGAGCCGCCGCCGACGCAGGCGATCGCGGCGTCGGGGAGGCGTCCGGCCTGCTCCAGCAGCTGGCGGCGGGCCTCGACGCCGATGACGCGGTGGAAGTCGCGCACCATCGCCGGGAAGGGGTGCGGTCCGGCGACGGTGCCGAAGAGGTAGTGCGTGTGGTCGACGTTGGCGACCCAGTCGCGGAACGCCTCGTTGATGGCGTCCTTCAGGGTGCGGCTGCCGGACTTCACGGCGATGACCTCGGCGCCGAGCATGCGCATGCGGGCCACGTTCAGGGCCTGGCGCTGGGTGTCGATCTCGCCCATGTAGATGGTGCAGTCGAGGCCGAAGAGGGCACAGGCCGTCGCCGTCGCCACGCCGTGCTGACCGGCGCCGGTCTCCGCGATCACGCGGGTCTTGCCCATGCGCTTGGTGAGCAGGGCCTGGCCCAGCACGTTGTTGATCTTGTGGGAGCCGGTGTGGTTCAGGTCCTCGCGCTTGAGGAAGACGCGGGCGCCTGAGGCGTGCTCGGCGAACCGGGGTACTTCGGTGAGGGAGCTGGGGCGGCCGGTGTAGTGGACGAGGAGGTCGTCCAGTTCGCGGGCGAACTCCGGGTCGGACTTGGCCTTGTCGTACTCGACGGCCACCTCGTCGACGGCGGCGACGAGGGCCTCGGGGATGAACTTGCCGCCGAAGGTACCGAAGTAGCCCTCGACGGTGGGGACTTGACCCTCCGGGTCGGGGATGAAGAAGTTGCTGGGCATGCGTGAACCTCGCGGGGAGTGTCTGGTGATGACTGATCGCCGTGGGGGCGAGGACTCGTTGTCTGCTGCCGGCCGTGGGTGGCTGGTCGCGCCCACGCGACGGAGTCGCAAATTCGTTACAGCCCCGCGCCCCTAGGGGGCGCGCTGCCATCGCATGCCGTTGACCTGCCCGGGTTCGTCTCCGATGACGTACCGCACCCGGCGGCCGTGCACCCTGCGGGCGGGTGCGCGGCAGCCTCGGGGACGGCAGCCGCGCGCCAGGCGGGCGTACCGGTCCACGGGGGTCATGGTGGGAGTCATCGGGGGGCAGCCTAGCGAAGGTCAGCCGCGGCCGTGGCGCAGTGCCGGGTGTTCGCCGGCGGCGACCAGGTCGGAGACCGCGGTCTTGGGGTCGCGGCCGGTGACCAGGGACTCGCCGACCAGGACGGCGTCGGCGCCCTCGTTGGCGTAGGCGATGAGGTCGTGCGGGCCGCGGACGCCGGACTCGGCGACCTTGACGATGTGTGCGGGGATCTCCGGGGCGACCCGTTCGAAGGTGCCGCGGTCGACCTCCAGGGTCTTCAGGTTGCGCGCGTTGACGCCGATGACCTTGGCGCCCGCGTCCACCGCGCGCTCGACCTCGTCCTCGTCGTGCACCTCGACGAGCGGGGTGAGGCCGATGGACTCGGCGCGCTCGATCAGGGACTCCAGCGCCGGCTGGTCGAGCGCCGCGACGATCAGCAGCACGAGGTCGGCGCCGTGCGCGCGGGCCTCCCACAGCTGGTACGAGGTGACGACGAAGTCCTTGCGCAGCACGGGGATGTCCACCCGGGCGCGGACCGAGTCCAGGTCGGCCAGTGAGCCGCCGAAGCGTCGCTCCTCGGTGAGGACGGAGATGACGGCGGCGCCGCCCGCCTCGTAGTCCGCGGCGAGTCCGGCCGGGTCGGCGATGGCCGCCAGCGCGCCCTTGGACGGGCTGGAGCGCTTGACCTCGCAGATGACCTTGACGCCGTCGCCGCGCAGGGCGGCCACACCGTCCTTCGCGGGACGGGCCTTGGCCGCGCGCTCCTTGAGCTCGTCGAGGCTGACGCGCGCCTGCCGCTCCGCGAGGTCGGCACGGACTCCGTCGATGATCTCGTCGAGCACACTCACGCGAGCGGCCCCCTTTCAGACGGCGAAACCGGTGGTCACTGTGATGGTATCCGGAGCGGGGCACGGGGCTCGCATCCGGCCGCCGCCGGTCCCATTACCTGGACGTTCTTCGGATGATCAAGGGCGGAGCCAGCCACCGAACGGCAGGTTCCGGACAACCGTGAAGACCAGCAGCAACGTCCCCAGCGCCCACAGGTGGACCGGTCCCAGTTCGACCCGCAGCGAACGGCCGCGGGCCGCGCGGACCACCCAGACGGTCCACAGGACGGCGAACCCCAGATAGCCCAGGACCGCCGTCGCGTTGGCCTGCAGCGCGGCGGGCAGGTCCCCGTGGACGAAGGCATGGGCGCTGCGCAGGCCGCCGCAGCCGGGGCAGAGGACCCCCGTGAAGCGCAGCAGGGGGCAGACGGGGTAGTGACCGGGTTCGTTGGGGTCCACGGCACCCACGTACGCGAAGGCTCCGGCGACGGCCGCGAGTACCGCGGCCGGGACGGCGAGGCGGGCGGCCCGGCCCTTCGGTACGGCACTGGTCGGCGTCGGTCGTGCGGTCTCGGCGTCCACGCCCCGCATTCTGCCCCCGGCGGTCCCCAGCCGCACGTGAGGGGCGGTCCCGGCACCCTTGTGCCGGGACCGCCCCTCCGGTGGGTCCGTGACGCCGTGCGGGGTCAGCCCTTGGCGTCGGCCGTGACGCGCTCGCCGGCGACCTGGTGCACGGGGTGGCTGTGCTTCGGCTGGCCGAGGCCCATCATCCGCATGACGTAGCCCACCACACCACCGAGGACCACGACTGCGAGACCGGCCCAGAAGCCCGCCGGCTGGGCCGCCACCATGAACAGGCCCGCGATGCAGAAACCGATGAAGGCGATGATGACACCGGTCCAGGCGGCCGGGGTGTGACCGTGGCTGCTGCCCGCCATTGCTTGCTCCTCGTTGCTGTGTGCCGTGTCTGAGCAGGACGCTCGTGCCCATTGTCCCGCACCCCCGCACGCGCCGTGAGCGGGGGTGCTCCGCAGGGGGACGGCGCGTCAGGCGCTGGTGGGGTCCTCGCCGCGGTCGATGGCCTTCCAGAGGTCCTCGGGACGGTCCGGGTCCACGGTCTGCGGCTTGCGGCGCGGGCGCGGGGTGCCGTCGCGCTCGTAGCGGCCGGACATCGCGGGCCACTGGCGGCCGTAGCGCAGCGCGAGCAGCCCGGCGAGCAGCAGCAGGGCGCCGCCCACGGCCGCGACGTACGGCCAGGCGGTGTGCGAGAGGACGTCCACGGTGGCCGAGGTGTCGCCGGCGGCCTTCGCGGCCTGGTCGTCCAGCGCGGAGCTGTCGGAGGCGCCGGCCAGGGCGGCGGCGACGGTGCCCGCGCCGCTCAGCGCGAGCAGGCCGGCCACCGCGAAGCGGCCCGCGCGGCGCACGGCGAACACGGCGACGAGCGCGGCGAGGCCCACTATGGCCAGCGCCGCGGGCACGCCCGTGACGTCGCTGCCCTTGGCGGTCAGGGGGAACGCGCCGCCGGCCACCGTCGCGGTGCCCTCGGCCCACTCCTGCCGGGTGGCGAGCAGGGCGACGGCGGCGCCGAGCGCCCCGCTCAGCAGGGCGACGGCGAGGCTCCGCCGGCCCGCCCGGGCGGGTGCTGCGGCTGGGGTACGGGGGTGAGGAACGGCTGTCACGTACTCCACTATCACCCGAACCCCGGGCGAACCGTCACCCGGGGTTCGGATTGGCCGGCGTGAGAATCGCCCCACCGCTGAGGCGGGTTGGCCCTATTGCGCGAGCCGGTTGGCCGTGTGTACGGCGCGCAGCACCGCCGCCGCCTTGTTGCGGCACTCGGTGTCCTCGGCGACGGGGTCGGAGTCGGCGACGATGCCGGCGCCCGCCTGGACGTAGGCGGTGCCGTCGCGCAGCAGCGCGGTGCGGATGGCGATGGCGGTGTCGGAGTCGCCCGCGAAGTCGAGATAGCCGACGCAGCCGCCGTACAGGCCGCGCCGGGAGGGTTCCAGTTCGTCGATGATCTGGAGGGCGCGCGGCTTGGGGGCACCGGAGAGGGTGCCGGCCGGGAAGCAGGCGGTGAGGACGTCGAAGGCGGTGCGGCCGGGGGCGACCCGTCCGGTGACCGTCGAGACGATGTGCATGACGTGCGAGTACCGCTCGACGGACATGAAGTCGACGACCTCGACGGAGCCGGGCTCGCAGACCCGGCCGAGGTCGTTGCGTCCGAGGTCGACGAGCATCAGATGCTCGGCGCGCTCCTTGGGGTCGGCCAGCAGCTCGTCGGCGAGGGCCTGGTCCTCCTGCGGGGTGGCGCCGCGGGGCCGGGTGCCGGCGATGGGGTGCACCATGGCGCGGCCGTCCTCGACCTTGACCAGGGCCTCGGGCGACGACCCGACGACGTCGAAGCCGTCGAGGCGGAGCAGGTACATGTACGGGGAGGGGTTGGTGGCCCGCAGCACCCGGTACACGTCCAGCGCGCTCGCGGTGCACGGCGTCTCGAACCGCTGGGAGGGGACGACCTGGAAGGCCTCGCCCGCGCGGATGCGCTCCTTGATGTCCTCGACGGCGTCCTGGAAGTCCGGGCCGCCCCACAGCGCGGTGTACCCGGGCAGCTCGGACGGCGGCAGGGCGGCCGGGGGCTGGGCGACCGCGCGCGTGAGGTCGGCCTCCATGACGTCCAGGCGGGCGATCGCGTCGGCGTAGGCCTCGTCGACGCCGGTCTCCAGGTCGTTGTGGTTGATCGCGTTGGCGATCAGCAGGACCGAGCCCTCCCAGTGGTCCATGACGGCGAGGTCGCTGGTGAGCAGCATGGTCAGCTCGGGGAGCTTCAGGTCGTCCCGCTCCCCCGGGCCGACCTTCTCCAGGCGGCGCACGATGTCGTAGCCGAGGTAGCCGACCATGCCGCCGGTGAAGGGCGGCAGGCCCAGGTCGTGGGCGAGGTCGCGGGGGGTGTGCAGGGCCTCGACGGTGGCGCGCAGCGCGGCGAGCGGGTCGCCGCCGGTGGGGACGCCGACGGGCGGGGTGCCCTGCCAGTGTGCCTGCCCGTCCTTCTCGGTGAGGGTGGCGGCGCTGCGGACGCCTACGAAGGAGTACCGGGACCACGCGCGTCCGTTCTCGGCGGACTCCAGCAGGAAGGTGCCGGGGCGCTCGGCCGCCAGCTTGCGGTACAGCGCCACGGGGGTGTCGCCGTCGGCGAGGAGCTTGCGGCTCACCGGGATCACGCGGCGGTCGGCGGCCAGCTTGCGGAAGGTCGGGAGGTCCATGTCGTCCATGGCGGCAGACCCTACTGACCCGCGACGGGCGCGCCGGCACCCGCGCCGTCGGTGCCCTCGGTCTCCTCGGCGAGGAGCACGTCGGCGTCGAAGCAGGTGCGGGCGCCGGTGTGGCAGGCGGCGCCGACCTGGTCGACCTTGACCAGGACGGTGTCGGCGTCGCAGTCCAGGGCGACGGACTTCACCCACTGGAAGTGCCCGGAGGTGTCGCCCTTGATCCAGTACTCCTGCCTGCTGCGCGACCAGTAGGTGCAGCGTCCCGTGGTCAGCGTGCGGTGCAGTGCCTCGTCGTCCATCCAGCCGAGCATCAGCACCTCTCCGGTGTCGTACTGCTGGGCGATGGCGGGCAGGAGGCCGTCGGCGCTGCGCTTGAGGCGGGCCGCGATCTCCGGGGCGAGCGGGCTGGGCGGCCGGGGGGAGCTGCTGGTCATGCGCCCATTGTGCCGCGCGGGTCGGACACACCCCGGCGCCGTCCATTGGGCGGACCCGGCCGGGCGCCGTAGGCTGGCGGCATGTCGACTTTCGCCAAGCGTGAACGACTTCTGCTCGCGGACCTGTTGGAGACGGCGGGCCCGGACGCACCGACCCTGTGCGAGGGCTGGCGGACCCGCGACCTCGCCGCGCACGTGGTGGTGCGCGAGCGCCGGCCGGACGCCGCCGGGGGCACCCTGATCAAGCAGCTGGCGTCCCGGCTCGACCGGGTGATGGAGGAGTACGGGGCGAAACCGTACGAGGAGCTGCTCCAGCTGATCCGCACCGGCCCTCCCCGGTTCTCGCCGTTCCAGCTCAAGCAGGTGGACGAGGCGGCGAACACGGTGGAGTTCTACGTCCACACCGAGGACGTCCGCCGGGCCCGGCCCGACTGGACACCGCGCGAGCTGGACCCGGTCTTCCAGGACGCCCTGTGGTCCCGCCTGGAGCGCGCCGCCCGGCTGATGGGCCGGGGCGTCCCGACGGGCCTGGTCCTGCGCCGCCCGAACGGCCAGACGACCGTCGCCCACCGGGGCACGCCGGTGGTGACGGCCACCGGCGAGCCGTCCGAGCTGCTGCTGTTCGCGTACGGCCGTCAGGAGGCGGCGAACGTGGAACTGGAGGGCGAGAAGGCCGCGATCGCGCGGCTGCGGGAGACGAAGCAGCTCGGCCTCTGAGGCCGGCCTCTCACGTCGGCAGTTCGGCCCGCCGCAGGCCGGGGGCGCACAGGGCGACGACCCCGCCGAGGGCGCAGACCACCGCGCTGACGACGAAGACCGGCCCGGTGCCCCAGACGCCGATCGCGGCGGCGGACAGCGGCATGCTCAGCGGCGCGATCCCCAGGCTGACGATCCCGGCCACCGCCGTGACGCGCCCCAGGTAGGCGGTGTCGGTCTGGGTCTGCAGCAGGGCTCCGCACATGGCGCCGCTGAGCCCCGTGAGCAGCCCCACGAGCACCGCGATGCCGACGGCGACGGGCAGGCCGGGGGCGTACGCCAGGACGGCGATGGCGACGGCGCCGGGGATGATGGCTCCGGCGGTGACCAGCCCGGCGTGCGGCACGCGTCCGCGCACCGCCAGCAGCAGCGCGGCGACACCGGCGCCGGTGCCGAAGCCGCCGAGCACCCAGCCCATGCCGGAGGCGCCCCAGCCGCGTTCGTCGGCGAGCAGGGTGAGGCCGACGTTGAGCGGGCCGACGAAGCCGAGGTCGCCGAGGGCGATGGCGATCATCAGCGGGCCGAGGACGCGGTGCCGGCGGATGTGGCTCAGGCCGGCCCGCAGGTCGCGCCATGCGGTGGTGGAACCGGCGGTGCCGACACCGGCCTCGTCGGGCGGCAGCTCGCGCACCCGTACGGAGACCAGCAGCGGCACGGAGACGGCGATCAGCAGCCCCGCGCACGCGAAGGCGGCGGCCGAACCGCCCACCGCCACGCCGAGCCCGCCGAGCGGGGCGCCCACCACGGCGGCGAAGCGGATGCCGAGGCCGCGCATCCCCTGGACGCGGGCGAGCTGGTCCTTGGTGGTGATCCGCGCGGGGAGGGCGCCGACGGCGGGCAGGAACACGGCGTCGACGGTGCCGAAGACGACGGCGAGCAGCGCGAGCAGCCACAGTCCGGGGTCGGTCGCGAAGAGCACGGCGGCCACCGCGAGGACGGTGCCGCACCGTACGGCGTCGCTGCCGATGACGACCCGGCGCGGCCCGAACCGGTCGGCGACCACACCGCCGCCCAGCATCAGCAGCGCCCGCGGCACGGCACTGACGGCGGTGACGATCCCGGCCTGCGCGGCGGTGCCGTGCTGCACGGCGGCCCACGACAAGGCGAGGTAGAAGACCATGTCGCCGACCATGGACAGCGTGTAGGCGGCGACCCAGCGCAGGACGTTGGGGTCGCGGTGGGCGGCGACCCGTGCCGCCGGGGGTATGAGTGTGTCCGGCACGGACGTGGTCCGCTCAGACACGGAACGGGAACCCGTACACGTGCAGCGCGACGTTCTCACGCCCCTCGGTGTCGCCGGCGGCCTCGGCGGCCTTGCCCTTCTCGTCGTACTTCCTCGCCAAGTCGAGCAGCTCAGCGGCAAGCTCGGCCAGTTCGGCCGGGGTCAGCCGGAGCAGGGACTCGTTGTCGGGAGCGGCGGAGTTCCATTCGGGGCCCCAGGTGGGGCGTTCGTCGAGGTAGCGGCGGTACATGTCGGTGCGCTGTTCGTGGAAAAGGCGGGTGGCCGCGAGGTGGGCCGCCGCTCGCTCCGGGGCGTCGCGGAAGTTCTCGTCGCGGATGCTGACCCCGTCCGAGGCGGGCTGCCACCACCGTTCCCTGCCGTCCCCGCTCTGCGGTTCGGCCTGCTCGACCAGCCCGTGCTCGGCCAGTTTCCGCAGGTGGTAGCTGACCAGGGAGACCGCCTCGTCCACTTGCTCGGCAAGCTGCGAGGCGGTCGCCGTGCGCGCCACGCACAGGCCCCGGTACAGCTGCATGCGCAACGGATGCGCCAGGGCCTTGAGGGTGCCCAGGTCGGTGATGGGGCGGTTCTCCTCGCGGGTCATGACCTCAACGTAACCAGGAAAGAAAAGTTGCGCAATATTTGTTGCGCAACTTTTCTTTCCTAATCTTTCGAAGCGCGTTCTTGGCGCCTGACTGCCACGCCTGCCATCAAGGCGTCATGCGCGAGGCACTCGACCGCGACACCACGCAGCCCCGCCTCGGCCCGCAGCTCCGCCAGCTCTTCCTCGGTGAATTCGATGGTGATCGCAGTCATACGGGCACGTTAGCGGCGAGAAGTCGCACGCGGTCGGACAGCCGACACCAACGAGCCACACCTCGAACTAGCGAACGGGATGCCCCGCCCCGCGCAGCGTGTCCTTCACCTGGCCGATTCGCAGGTCGCCGAAGTGGAAGACGGATGCCGCCAGGACCGCGTCCGCGCCCGCCGCCACGGCGGGCGGGAAGTCGGGGAGGCGGCCCGCGCCGCCGGAGGCGATCACCGGGACGGTCACGTGGCGCCGGACCGCCCCGATCATCTCCAGGTCGTAGCCGTCCTTCGTGCCGTCCGCGTCCATCGAGTTGAGCAGGATCTCCCCCGCGCCCAGCTCCGCGGCCCGGTGCGCCCACTCCACCGCGTCGATGCCGGTGCCGCGCCGGCCGCCGTGGGTGGTCACCTCGAAGGTGCCCGCCTCGGTGCGCCGCGCGTCCACGGACAGCACGAGGACCTGGCGGCCGAACCGCTCGGCGATCTCGCGGATCAGGTCGGGCCGGGCGATGGCGGCCGTGTTCACGCCCACCTTGTCCGCGCCGGCCCGCAGCAGCTTGTCGACGTCGTCGGCGGTCCGCACGCCGCCGCCGACGGTCAGCGGGATGAACACCTGCTCGGCGGTGCGCCGCACCACGTCGTAGGTCGTCTCGCGGTTGCCCGACGAGGCGGTGATGTCCAGGAACGTCAGCTCGTCGGCGCCCTCGGCGTCGTACACCTTGGCCATCTCGACGGGGTCGCCCGCGTCGCGCAGGTTCTGGAAGTTCACGCCCTTGACGACCCGGCCGCCGTCCACGTCCAGGCAGGGGATGACTCGGACCGCCAGGGTCATGAATCCACGGCTCCTCTTACTGTTCTTACTGTCCTCTGAATGCTTCCAGTTCCACCGACACCAGCACCCGCGAGTCGATGAAGCCCTCGACGACGAGCAGGGTCGTCACCGGACGTACCGCGTCGAACAGCTCCTTGTGGGCGCGGCCCACCGCATCGACGTCGCGCGAATGTGCCAGGCACACACGCGTCCGGATCACGGACTCGATGCCGAGCCCGAACTCACCGATCGCCTCGATGGCGGTGGCGAAGGCCACCTTGGTCTGTTCGTACGGGTCACCGTCGCCGTACAGCACGTCGCCCTTGAAGGCGGTCGTGCCGGCCACGATGACATGATCACCCGCCGCCACGGCCCGTGCGAAACCGAAGGACTCTTCCCAGGGACTTCCGCTCTGCACACGCCGTACGGCTTCGGATGTCATGGCGACACAGCCTCCAAGGCTTCTTCCAGGGTGAACGCCTTCGCGTACAGGGCCTTCCCGACGATGGCCCCCTCGACACCGGCCGGGACGAGACCGGCGATGGCGCGCAGGTCGTCCAGGGAGGAGACGCCGCCGGAGGCGACGACCGGGCGGTCGGTGGCCGCGCAGACGTTCTTCAGGAGCTCCAGGTTGGGGCCCTGCAGGGTGCCGTCCTTGGCGATGTCGGTGACGACGTACCGCGCGCAGCCCTCCTTGTCGAGGCGGGCCAGCGTCTCGTAGAGGTCGCCGCCGTCGCGGGTCCAGCCGCGGCCGCGCAGCGTGGTGCCGCGTACGTCGAGACCGACGGCGATCTTGTCGCCGTGCTCGGCGATGATCCCGGCGACCCACTCGGGGGTCTCCAGGGCGGCCGTGCCCAGGTTCACCCGCGTGCAGCCGGTGGCGAGCGCGGCGGCGAGGGTGTCGTCGTCGCGGATGCCGCCGGACAGCTCGACCTTGATGTCCATGGCCTGCGCGACCTCGGCGATCAGCGCACGGTTGTCCCCGGTGCCGAACGCGGCGTCCAGGTCGACGAGGTGCAGCCACTCGGCGCCGGAGCGCTGCCAGGCGAGGGCGGCCTCCAGCGGGGAGCCGTAGGAGGTCTCGGTGCCGGACTCGCCGTGCACGAGGCGGACGGCCTGGCCGTCGCGGACGTCGACGGCGGGGAGGAGTTCGAGCTTGCTCATCTCTACCGGGCTCATCTCTACAGGGTCTCGATCCAGTTGGTGAGGAGCTGGGCTCCCGCGTCACCGGACTTCTCGGGGTGGAACTGGGTGGCCCACAGGGCGCCGTTCTCCACGGCGGCCACGAAGGGCTTGCCGTGCGTGGACCAGGTGACCTTGGGCGGTGCGATCAGCGGGTTGAGCGACTCCTGGGTCCAGTCGTGGACGGCGTAGGAGTGCACGAAGTAGAAGCGGGCGTCCGCGTCCAGGCCGGCGAAGAGCTGGGAGTCGGCCGGCGCGTCGACGGTGTTCCAGCCCATGTGGGGCACGATGTCGGCCCGGAGCGGGCCGACCGTGCCGGGCCACTCGTCCAGGCCCTCGGCCTCCACGCCGTGCTCGATGCCGCGCGCGAACAGGATCTGCATGCCCACGCAGATGCCCATCACCGGGCGGCCGCCCGACAGCCTGCGGTCGACGACCCAGTCGCCGCGGGCCGCCTTGAGGCCGTCCATGCAGGCGGCGAAGGCGCCGACGCCGGGGACCAGCAGGCCGTCGGCGTTCATGGCCTTGTCGTAGTCACGGGTGATCTCGACGTCGGCTCCCGCGCGCGCGAGGGCGCGCTCGGCGGAACGGATGTTGCCGAAGCCGTAGTCGAAGACGACGACCCGCTTGGCGGGGGAGGTCAATTCCACACCTCCAGGCGGAGCACGCCCGCGAAGAGACACATCGCGGCACCGATGGAGAGCAGCACGATCAGGCCCTTGGGCATCTGCTGCTTGGCGAAGGAGATGATGCCGCCGACGAAGAACAGGCCGACGACGATCAGCGCGGTGGACGTACCGTTCATGGGTTAGAGCGCGCCCTTCGTGGAAGGCAGGATGCCGGCCGCGCGCGGGTCGCGCTCGCTGGCGTAGCGCAGGGCCCGGGCCAGCGCCTTGAACTGGCACTCCACGATGTGGTGCGCGTTGCGCCCGTACGGCACGTGCACGTGCAGGGCGACCTGGGCCTGGGCGACGAAGGACTCCAGGATGTGCCGGGTCATCGTGGTGTCGTACTCGCCGATCATCGGCGCCATCTTCTCGGGCTCGGTGTGCACGAGGTAGGGGCGGCCGGAGAGGTCGACGGTGACCTGGGCGAGGGACTCGTCCAGCGGGACCGTGCAGTTGCCGAAGCGGTAGATGCCCACCTTGTCGCCGAGGGCCTGCTTGAAGGCGGCACCCAGCGCGAGGGCGGTGTCCTCGATGGTGTGGTGGGAGTCGATGTGCAGGTCGCCGTCGGTCTTCACGGTCAGGTCGAACAGACCGTGCCGGCCGAGCTGGTCGAGCATGTGGTCGTAGAAGCCGACGCCGGTGGCGATGTCGGTCTTCCCGGTGCCGTCGAGGTCGATCTCGACGAGGACCGAGGTCTCCTTGGTCGTACGCTCCACGCGTCCCACGCGGCTCATAGGTTCTGCTCCTTCTTGACTTCACGTACCGCGTCGAGGAACGCGTCGTTCTCCTCCGGGGTTCCGGCGGTGACCCGCAGCCACCCCGGTACGCCGTTGTCCCGGACCAGCACGCCCCGGTCGAGGATCTTCCGCCAGGCCTCGTGGGAATCCACGAACCGCCCGAACTGGACGAAGTTGGCGTCGGACTCGGTCACCTCGTAGCCGATGGCGCGCAGTTCGGCGACCAGCCGGTCCCGCTCGGTCTTCAGCTGCTCGACGTACTTCAGCAGCGTGTCCGTGTGTTCCAGGGCGGCCAGCGCGGTCGCCTGGGTCACGGCCGAGAGGTGGTACGGCAGCCGTACGAGCTGGACGGCGTCGACGACGGCCGGGTGCGCGGCGAGGTAGCCCAGGCGCAGGCCGGCCGCGCCGAACGCCTTCGACATGGTGCGGGAGATCACGAGGTGGGGCCGGCCGTCCAGCAGCGGCAGCAGCGACGCGCCGTGGCTGAACTCGATGTAGGCCTCGTCCACGACGACCATCGAGTCCTTCGCCGCCTGGGCGGCCTCGTACAGGGCGAGGACGGTCTCGGCCGGGACGGCGTTGCCGGTGGGGTTGTTGGGGGTGGTGATGAAGACGACGTCCGGGCGGTGCTCGGCGAGGGCGCGCTCGGCCGCGGGCACGTCGATGGTGAAGTCGTCGTGGCGCGGGCCGGAGATCCAGCCCGTGCCGGTGCCGCGCGCGATGAGGCCGTGCATCGAGTACGAGGGCTCGAAGCCGATCGCGGTGCGGCCCGGGCCGCCGAAGGTCTGCAGCAGCTGCTGGATGACCTCGTTGGAGCCGTTGGCCGCCCAGACGTTGCCCGCGTCCAGCGGGTGGCCGGAGGTCTGTGTCAGGTACTCGGCGAGCCCGGTGCGCAGCTCGACCGCGTCCCGGTCCGGGTAGCGGTTGAGGTCGCGGGCGGCCTCGCGGACCCGCTCGGTGATCCGCTCGACCAGCGCCTCGGGCAGCGGGTAGGGGTTCTCGTTGGTGTTCAGCCGTACGGGCACGTCCAGTTGGGGCGCACCGTAGGGGGACTTGCCGCGCAGCTCGTCCCGTACGGGGAGGTCGTCGATTCCGAACGTCACTTGCTCTGAGGGACCTTCCACTCGAACCTCGCCTTGATCGCCGCCCCGTGCGCGGGCAGGTCCTCGGCCTCCGCCAGCGTCACCACGTGGTGCGCGACCTCGGCGAGCGCGTCGCGCGTGTAGTCGACGATGTGGATGCCGCGCAGGAAGGACTGCACGGACAGGCCCGAGGAGTGGCAGGCGCAGCCGCCGGTGGGCAGGACGTGGTTGGACCCGGCCGCGTAGTCACCGAGGGAGACGGGCGCCCAGGGGCCGACGAAGACCGCGCCGGCGTTCTTCACCCGGTCGGCGAGGGCGGCGGCGTCGGCGGTCTGGATCTCCAGGTGCTCGGCGCCGTAGGCGTCCACGACGCGCAGGCCCTCGTCCAGGCCGTCGACCAGGACGATCGCGGACTGGCGGCCCTTCAGGGCCGGGACGATCCGGTCGTCGATGTGCTTGGTGGCCTCGACCTGCGGCTGGAGTTCCTTCTCGACCGCGTCCGCGAGCTCCACGGAGTCGGTGACCAGCACGGCGGCGGCCAGCGGGTCGTGCTCGGCCTGGCTGATCAGGTCGGAGGCGACGTGCACCGGGTCGGCCGTGGCGTCGGCGAGGACCGCGATCTCGGTCGGGCCGGCCTCGGCGTCGATGCCGATCTTCCCGGTGAAGTAGCGCTTGGCGGCGGCCACCCAGATGTTGCCGGGGCCGGTGACCATGTTGGCGGGCGGGCAGGACTCGGTGCCGTACGCGAACATCGCGACGGCGGTGGCGCCGCCCGCCGCGTACACCTCGTCGACGCCGAGCAGGGCGCAGGCGGCGAGGATGGTCGGGTGCGGGAGGCCGTCGAACTCGGCCTGGGCGGGCGAGGCGAGCGCGACGGACTCGACGCCGGCCTCCTGCGCGGGCACCACGTTCATGATCACGGACGACGGGTAGACCGACCGGCCGCCGGGCGCGTACAGCCCGACCCGCTCGACCGGCACCCACTTCTCGGTGACCGAGCCGCCGGGCACGACCTGCGTGGTGTGGGTGGTGCGGCGCTGCGCGCGGTGGACGAGCCGGGCGCGGCGGATGGACTCCTCCAGGGCCGCGCGCACGGCCGGGTCCAGCTCCTCCAGCGCGCGCGTGAGCGCGGCCGCCGGGACCCTGACCTGGTCCAGCCTGACCCCGTCGAACTGCTCGGCGAAGTCGATCAGCGCCGCGTCGCCCCGATGATGCACGGCCTCGCAGATCGGACGCACCTTCTCCAGGGCGGCCGAGACGTCGAAGTCGGCTCGGGGCAGCAGGTCGCGCAGGGCGGGGCCCTCGGGGAGGGCGTCGCCGCGCAGATCGATTCGGGAGATCACGGAACCAATTCTCTCAGACCCGCGTCGGGCACGGTTCGCGCGTATCAATGGCTGATACAGAACGCGGCGGCCCCGCGCGGCCCACGGGCAACTCACCCGAATCGGTGCTCACTTTGAGTGTTCGGAGTGTCACCCAGTGGGCATGAACGGTTGTACGAAGAGTGAGCGACCGACGAGTAGTTGGGGAGGGAGTGAAGTGCCGTGACCGTAGTGGTGGGACCCCGTGACGGAGAGCTGCCGGACGACCTGACCGCCGCCGAGGCCGGCATGTGGCAGGCCTTCCGCAACGGCAGCGTGTACGACCTCAGCAGCGGCGACGCGCTCGTCGACGACCCGCACGGCGGGCACCCGTGGGGACCGGAGCGGAGCGTGCGGGCCCGCATCGTCTGCTGGCTGCTGCTCGACGGTCCGCCCGCGCTCGCCGGCCGGGTGGCTTCGCTCCAGCTGACCGGCGTGCGGATCAGCGGCACGATGGACCTCGCCGGCGGCACCGTGGAGCCGTACGTGGAGCTGCGCGGCTGCCGGTTCGAGCGGGAGGTGCTGCTGCCGGAGACCCGGTTCACGACCGTGCGCCTGGTGGACTGCTGGGTGCCGCGGCTCGAGGCGGCCCGGCTGCACACCGAGGGCGACCTGCACCTGCCCCGCTCCCGCTTCCCCGGCGGCATCCGGCTGACGGACGCCCAGATAGGCACCGACCTGCTGCTCAACCAGGCGATCGTGCACCGCGACCGCCACGGCCGCTCCATCGCCGCGGACGGCCTGACGGTCGGGCAGGACCTCCAGGCCGAGATGCTGGAGTCGCACGGCGAGGTGAGTCTGCGCAGCGCCCAGGTCGGCGTGTCGCTGAGCCTGCGCGGCGCCCGCCTCCTCAACCCGTACACGCGGCACGCGCTCAACGCCCCGCAGCTGACGGTGGAGCGCACCCTGTACCTGACACCGGCGGGGCTCGGCAGCCCGCTGCTGCGGGGCACCACGCCCGCGCAGGGGACGCGGATCCAGCGCTTCGAGTGCGAGGGCGGGGTGCGGCTGGACGACGGGCGGTTCGGCGACGCCCTCGACTTCGAGCACGCCCGCTTCACGTTCACCGACGAGCAGGAGCTGTCGCTGCGCCGGGTGCAGACACCCGAGCTGCGGTTCCTGGGCGAGCGCCCGGCGCGCGGCCGGGTGGCGCTGTCGGGGGCGCGGGTCGTCAACCTGATGGACCGGGCGGACAGCTGGCCGGGACCCGGCCGGCTGCACATGGGCGGCTTCACCTACGAGAACCTGGTGCCGCGGGGACCGTTCCCGCTGGAGAAGCGGCTGCGCTGGGTGGGCGCCGCGACCGCCGAGTACAACCCGGAGCCGTACGAGCGCCTCGCCGCCGTGCTGCGGGCCGGCGGCGAGGACGAGGACGCCCGCGAGGTGCTGCTCGCCAAGCACCGCCGGCGCCGCGAGAGCCTGCCGATCGCCGCGAAGCTCGTGGGGTACGCCCAGGACTGGACGGTCGCCTACGGGTACCGGCCGGGGCGGGCCGCGGTGTGGATGGCGGTGCTGTGGGCGGCGGGCTCGCTCGCCTTCGCCCGTGCCGAGCCGCCGCCGCTGAAGACGGGCGAGCACCCGGACTGGAACCCGGCCCTCTTCGCCCTCGACCTGCTCCTGCCGGTCATCGACCTGGGCCAGGCCGGCTCCTGGCAGCTCCACGACGCCTGGCAGTGGCTGGCGACGGCCCTGATCCTGCTGGGCTGGATCCTGGCGACGACGGTGGCGGCGGGCGCGACCCGCCTGCTGCGCAGAAGCTGATCCCTCCGGGGGTGGAGCGGCAGCACATCCGGCCCTCCGGCCCACGGCCGCCGAAGCCACCCGACCCCGACGACGACGGCCGCACGAGCAGCGCAACCGCCGCTTGCAGCGCGGCTCCACGCCCGACGCCCCGCACCCGACGGCCGCCGGCCGCCGACGGCGAAAGGCCCCACGGGGGCCACCCGCACCCGACCACGCATGCCGCACGAGCGACGCGACCTCCGATTGCAGGGCGGCTCCACGCCCGACGCCCCACACCCCGCGGCCGCCGACGGCGAGAGGCCCCACAGGGGCCACCCGCACCCGCCGACGAAAGCTGTACGGGTGGTGCGGGTGGGAACACAATCGGCCGATGGCGAAGCCGAGGCCGAATCCGGGCCCGCCCCGCACAACCATCCCGCCCGGTCGACCGTCGTAGACACCATGCTGCGCGCGTTCCTGAGGACCGCGGCCGCCCGGGCCCGCTCCCGGCCCTCACGGCCCGCCCAAGACGACGACGTGCTCCTCGACGCCCCCGACGACCGTCTCGCCCCCGCCCTCCTCGCCGCGGCCCGCGGCGAGCACACCCCCGCGGCCGGTCTCCTCGCCGGCACCCGTGAGGCCGCGGAGTGGGAGCACCGCGACGGGTACACCACCCGCCTCGCCGCCTTCTCCCGCTCCCGTTCCGAGTGGCTCGACACCTGGCGTGCCACCGCCCCGGAGGACCCCGGCGCCACGCTGGTCGCGTCGCGCCTGGCCGTGGCCCGTCACTGGGACTCACCGGACCGTGCCGAGCTGCTGCGCCGGCTCGTGCCGGCGGTCACCGCGGCGGCCGAGGCGGCCGGACCCGACCCGGTGCCGTGGCGCACGGCGCTGGACGCGGCGCGGGGCGCCGGTGCCGGACACGCCGAGTTCGAGCGGCTGTGGGCACAGGCGGTCCGCCGCTCCCCGCACCACTACGGCTGCCATGTCGCCGCCCTGGAGTACCTGGCCGCCGCCTCACCCGGCGCCCACCGCGAATGCCTGGACTTCGCCGAGACGGCCGCGCAGGACGCCCCCGAGGACGCCCTGGTCCGGGCGCTGCCGCTGCGGGCGGCCTTCACCTGTCTGCGGGCCACCGGCACCGGCGTCGGCTCCGCGACCGGCGTACCCCCGCGTGACCTCCGTGTCCGCCTGGACGCGGCCGCCGACCGCGCGGTCGCCCTGTCGGCCGCCCACCCGGTGGCCGACCCCTGGGCGGCGGAGCTGCGGAACCTGCTGGCGTACGTCCTCGTGCGCCTGGACCGGCGCGCGGACGCGGCGGAACAGCTGCGGCTGACCGGCCCGTACGTCACGTCCTTCCCGTGGGACCGGGAGACGGACGATCCACTCGGCCGCTTCCTCCAGGTGCGCGCGGACGTCCGCGCGGCCGTGGCCGCCGCGCCCCCGACGACGGGTTCGGGCCATCCACGAAGTGGGCGGGGCGGACGCGTCGGTCGCGGCGACCATTAGGCTTCTGCGTCGTGACCACCGTCCGGCTCCCCCTCTTCCCCTTGAACTCCGTCCTGTTCCCGGGGCTGGTGCTCCCCCTCAACATCTTCGAGGAGCGCTATCGCGCCATGATGCGCGAACTGCTGAAGACCTCCGAGGACGAACCCCGCCGGTTCGCCGTCGTGGCGATCCGCGACGGCTACGAGGTGGCCCAGAGCGCTCCCGGCCTGCCCGACCCGACGGCCACGCCGGAACGCGGGCCGACGGCCGGGTTCGGCTCCGACCCGCTGAAGGCGTTCCACAAGGTGGGCTGCATCGCGGACGCGGCGACGATCCGCGAGCGGGCCGACGGCACCTTCGAGGTGCTGGCGACCGGCACGAACCGGGTGCGCCTGGTCTCGGTGGACGCGTCGGGCCCCTTCCTGACGGCGGAGCTGGAACCGCTGCCGGAGGAACCGGGCGACGAGGCCGGCGCGCTGGCCGAGGGCGTCCTGCGGTCCTTCCGGCAGTACCAGAAGCGGCTGGCGGGGGCGCGCGAGCGGTCGCTGGCCACCGGCGCCGAGCTGCCGGACGAACCGGGCGTGGTCTCGTACCTGGTCGCCGCCGCGATGATGCTGGACACGCCGACGAAGCAGCGTCTGCTCCAGGCTCCGGACACCGCGTCCCGCCTGAGGGACGAGCTGAAACTCCTTCGCTCCGAGACCGCCGTCATCCGTACGCTGCCGTCCCTGCCCGCGTCGGAACTGACGCGCGGCCCGACGAGTCTCAACTGAGGTACCGGCCCGTATGGCGAAGAAGTCGAAGAAGCAGCAGTCCGGCGGCACCCCCGCGACGGTGGCCCTCACGGCGGCCGGGGTGACGTACACCGTGCACGCCTACGAGCACGACCCCGCGCACCCGTCCTACGGCGAGGAGGCGGCCGAGGCGATGGGCGTCTCGCCGGAGCGGGTCTTCAAGACGCTGGTGGCGGACGTCGACGGCGCCCTGACGGTCGCGGTGGTGCCGGTGGCGGGCCAGCTGGACCTGAAGGCCCTGGCGGCCGCGGTGGGCGGCAAGCGCGCGGCGATGGCCGACCCGGCGCTGGCCGAGCGCACCACGGGCTATGTGCGGGGCGGCATCTCGCCCCTGGGCCAGCGCAAGCGGCTCGCGACGGTCCTGGACGCGTCGGCCGCGGAGCACGCCACGGTCTGCGTCTCGGCGGGCCGCCGCGGTCTGGAGGTCGAGCTGTCCCCCGACGACCTCGCCGAGCTGACGGACGCGGTCCTCGCGCCGATCGGCCGCGCATAGCCCCTCGACGAGGGCGCCGTTCTCGGCTAATCAGACAGGACATGTCGAAGAGAACCCGCAAACGCAGGTGGCGCACCAGGAAGGGACGGGCGAACCACGGCCGCCGCCCCGCCTAGGCCGGGCGACGGCACGAGAGCCGCGTCGGCTCGGCGGGAGCTACGCCCGCTTGTCCCCGTACGGCGCGGGCCAGGGATCCGGCTCCGGGTCCCTGGGGCCGAACAGTCCCGTCAGTCCCAGGTGGACGACGAGCGCCGCCAGTGACCAGGCCAGCAGCGCGCCCTTCGCGCCCAGCTTCAGCGGCGCGTCGAACGTCACGCCCTTGCCCACGTCCTTCGCGTGCGCGATCACGTCCTGTGCGGGGCCGAGCCACACGCCGACCCGCCACGCCAGGAGCGAGCCGAGCAGTCCGCCGACGCCCAGCGCCACCACCAGCGGCACGCCGCCGCGCCGCCGCAGCAGGAAGGCCACGACCCCGCTGAGCGCCCCGAACGCCAGCGCGAGCAGGGTGAACGTTCCGTCGACGCCGATCGCCTGCTCGCCCTCGGACTCCTTGAGGAAGACCACCCAGCGCTCGTCGACCACGTCGCCGACCAGCGGCACGGTCGGGGCCAGCTTCCACCACAGCACGCCCAGCAGCGCACCGGAGAGCGCGATCGCCAGCACGGCCACGGCGGCCTGCCGCACTTCGGTCAGCATCCCGGGGCCGTCCTGTTCGCCGTGGTGGTCGTACGGTGCGCCGGGCGCGGTCCCCACCGCGTGCGCGCCGACGGGCGGCGGCACCGGTCCGCCCTGGTACGGCGGGCGTTCGTTCGGTGGGGGTGGCGGATTCAGAGGAGCGGTCACCGTGCCATCGTGCCAAACCCGCCGGTGCGGCACATCACCGGACGGCCGCCCTGCGGTACGCCCAGGTGGCGACGGCCAGGGAGATCACACCGACCCCGGCGCACACCGCGAGGTCCCCGAGGACGAAGGCCCAGTCGGGCCGCTCTCCGAAGGTGCGCGCGAACGCCTCCACGCCGTACGTCGAGGGCAGCAGGTCCCGGACCAGCCGGACCGCCTCCGGCATCCGCTCGGCCGGCAGCACGCCCAGCAGCAGCGCCGCCGACATGCCCAGCTGGCCCAGCAGGGTGGCGAACTCGGGCCGGGGCGCGAGCAGCCCGAGGGCCGCGCCCAGTCCGGCGAGGGCGGCGCCCGCCAGCGGGATCACCGCCACCAGCACCCACAGATGCGTCATCGGCAGCCCGTACAGCAGACAGCCGAACACCGCCGTCACCACGGTCCCGGGCACCGTGAAGGAGGCGTACGCGCCCGCCGCGCCCAGCACCACGGCGGCCGGCGGCACCGGCAGCGTCGCGTAGTGGTCGAGGCCGCCGCTGGCCCGCAGCTGCCCGAAGTACTGGGCGAGCAGGTTCAGCGCCACGAAGGCCACGACGAGCACCGCCGAACCGGCGACCACGGCCCGGGCCTCGCCGCCACCGTCCACCACGCCGCGCATCAGGATCATGATGCCGACCGACTGGAAGGTGGCCACGAAGAGCAGCGGGATGCGCGCGACCCGCGCCCGGGACAGCTGCGCCCGGTACACGGCCACCAGGGAGGGCCACAGCCGCGCCCTGGGTCCCAGCTCGGCGGCGTCCTGCTCCTCGACGGCCAGGATGCCGCCCGGCAGGACATCGGCGGATACGACACTCACGTCGCGCTGCTCCCCTTCGTTGGGGTCGTTGGAGACGGTCGCCCTGACGGGTACGGATGCGGCGGCCGATGTGCTCACCGTGCGTGCGCTCAAGCCCTCACCAGCCCCTGCCGCGCCGCGCCGCCCAGCGCCAGGTATACGTCCTCCAGGCTGGGCGTGGCCAGGGTGAAGTCGTCGAGCGCGGCGAAGGCCGCACCGCCGGTGACGGTGGCGACGACCGCGCGGGCCTCCTCGGGGGCCAGGCGCAGCGTCCAGCGCCGCCCCGACTCGACGACGCGGTCGCGCAGGGCGGCGACCTCCGGGACGTGCAGGGGGGCCGTCTCGCGCCACACCAGGTCGACCCGGACCTCACCGGCGACCTTCTCCTTGAGCCCGGAGGGCGTGTCGCAGGCGATGACGCGCCCCCGGTCGAGGACGGCGACCCGGTCGAGGACGGTCTCGGCCTCGATGACGTTGTGGGTGACGAGCAGGACGGTGGTGCCGCGCTCCGCGCGCCGCCGGTCGACGGCCGCCCACACCGCGCGCCGGGCCACCGGGTCCATGCCGGTGGTCGGCTCGTCCAGCACGAGCAGCGGGCGCTCCCCCACCAGCGCGGCGGCGAAGCAGGCGAGACGGCGCTGGCCGCCGGAGAGCTTCTTGATCGGGCGGGCCGCGAGGGGGGTCAGGCCCAGCTCGTCGAGGACCGCGTCCCGCTCGGCGCGCGCCCGCCGCACCTCCAGGCCGCGCAGCCGCCCGGTGGTCTCGGCGGCGAGCGACACGGTCAGCTCGTCCAGGGCGCTGGACTCCTGTCCGAGGTAGGCGAGGATCCGGGCGGCCCGCTCGGGGTGGCGCACGACGTCGTGCCCGAGGATCTCCACGCTGCCGTGGTCGGGCCGCATCAGGCCGGTGAGCTGACGGACCAGGGTGGACTTGCCGGCGCCGTTGGGTCCCAGCAGGCCGAAGATCTCGCCGCGGCGGATGTCCAGGGTGACGTCGTCGGTGGCCCGCACCTCGGGGGTGGCGGGGACGCCGCGCCTGCCGCGCTGGGCCGGATAGGTCTTGGTCAGTCCGCGCACCGCGCACACGGCGCCGCCACCGGGTCGTAGTGCCTGTGCCGCGCGCGTACTCACAAGGGACGAGACTACGGGGTCCGTCCCCCCGGCCCGCTCCCGGGTCCGCCCATAAGTGTCGATTCAGCCGGAGAGGCGCCGGAGCGCCTCACTCCGCCGCGGGGGCGCGTTCGGTCGCCGTCCGCACGTCGATCTCCCGCCAGAACCCGGCCCGGATCGCGTACCGGTCGTGCTCGTCGATCTGGTCGTCCTTGTGGGCCAGCAGCCCGAAGCGGGCCGCGTAGCGCAGCAGCTCCCCGTCGACGCGGTGCGGGATGCGCGGGTACATCCCGGAGAGTTTCTGCAGGTGCCCGTGGTCGCCGAGGCGCTCCAGCCAGCGGCGGGCGAAGACCTGACCCACCTCGTACGGGTCGCCGCCGACCGTGGTGATGTCCTCCTCGCGGTCGGCCCAGCGCTGCTCGGCCGTGGTGAGCTGGGCCAGCGTCGGCAGGGAGGCGGCCTCGGACGGTTCTGCGGCGGGCCGGTCGACCCAGCCCTTGTCGGAGGACCAGCGCAGGGTGGCGGTGGTCGGCTGCGGGGCATGAGGGGCGCCGTGGGCACGCAGGGCGGCCAGGTCCTTGGGGGTGGGCACGCCCTTGGCGGGTGGTACGCGCTCCTCCGCCCCGTTGTGCCCGGCGGCCGCCGTGGGGTGCTCGGGCTCCTGTGCGGGCCGTTCGGCGGTCGCCGAGAGGGCCGATTCGGGCAGCGGCGCGGAGAGGATCGCGGCGATCTCGGGGCGGGGCACGGGCGGCGGCGCGCAGATCCCGCCGATTTCCTTGGCGCGTACCGCCTTGGTGATCCACGTACGGTCCAGCACGCGGCGTTCGTCGGCCTCGGCGACCAGGTCCTCGGACTGGTTGTAGTCGCCGTCGGCGGCCTGTACGGCCCACAGGTGGACGGCGACGCCGTGCTCCTTGGCGGCCATCATGCCGGGCAGCAGGTCGCCGTCGCCGGTCACCAGGACGACGTCGGAGCAGGCGCGGTTGCGGGCCAGCTCGGTCAGCTCGGCGTGCATGGCGGCGTCGACGCCCTTCTGCGCCCAGCGTCCGTCACTGCGCGTGAGGGCGCCCAGTCGGACGGTGACCCGGGGCATCACGCGCAGCCGTCGGTGCTCGGGCTGCGGGACGCGGTCGGGGGCGCCGTCGAACCAGTAGATGCGCAGCAGGGGCTGCCCGGTGTCGGACTCGGCGCGCTCGCGCAGCCCCTGGATGAGGGCGGCGTGGTCGACGGTGATGCGCGAGCGTGAGGGCTCCCCGGCGAGCAGACTCGCGGCGGCCCCCAGCAGATACCCGGCGTCCACCAGGACGATGCAGCGGTCCACGCGATCCACCCTCTTTCCGGGAGGTTTGCTTCGGGCTTCCTTCGAGTCTGCCCGACGGCGCGGAGGTTAACGGCCCGAACTCGATCTTCGGCGTGGCGTTTCGGCGGACCGGACCCCGACGAGCCGCGCCATGCGCCGTGTCACGCACGGTAATTGCCCGATATGCGTTCTTTATCGGCCTATGTGAATCTGGTTGCGTCGTTGGCCCCTAGATCCCCCTCAGGAGGTAGATCACCATGGCCAAGAACAAGAACAACCGTGACCGTAAGCAGCCCCACGCCGAGCGCGCCCCGCAGGGCGCCGAGTCGAACGTGCTGGAGCGCGAGGAGCAGCACTCCCCGCAGCTGACGACACCCGGCGACGCCGCGTCCCGCAAGCGGGGGAAGCGCTTCGGCCACAACTGAGCAACACCACAGCCGTAACCGGCATGGGGCGCGCCCGGCAACCGGGAGCGCCCCTCGCCCGCTTTCGGGCAGACCCCGTCAGCCCGCCAGGCAGGACGGCCCGAGCAGCACCTTCAGGTCGCCGAAGAGCGCGGGATCGGGCTTGACCCGGTGCCGGTCCAGCCGGAGCACCGTCGTCTTCGTCGGACCCTGGAGCTTGATCCGCACCTCGCTGTCGCCCCGGTGGTGGGTGAGGATCTCGCCGAGACGGCTGACCATCGGCGGCGTGATGCGGGTGGCCGGGATGGTGAGGACCACGGGCGCGTTGGTGCCCGCGTTGGACAGGTCGGGGACCTGGAGCTCCATCGCGACCAGCCGCGGCACGTCCTCCCGCTTGTCGAGCCTGCCCTTGACGAAGACCACGGCGTCCTCGACGAGTTGGGTGGAGACCAGCTGGTAGGTCGCCGGGAAGAACATGCACTCCAGGGAGCCGGCCAGGTCCTCGACGGTGGCGATGGCCCAGGCGTTGCCCTGCTTGGTCATCTTGCGCTGGAGGCCGGAGATGATGCCGCCGATGGTGACGACCGCGCCGTCCCCGAAGTCACCGCCGGTGAGCTGGGAGATGCCCGCGTCGGCCTTGTCGGACAGCACGTGCTCCAGGCCGAAGAGCGGGTGGTCGGAGACGTAGAGACCGAGCATCTCCCGCTCCTGGGCGAGCAGATAGGTCTTGTCCCACTCGTCCTCGCCGAAGACCACGTCGAGTCCGAACCCGGGCTCGTCGCTCTGCTCGTCGCCCATGCCGCCGAAGAGGTCGAACTGCCCTTCGGCCTCCTTGCGCTTGACCGCGACCACGTTGTCGATCATCGGCTCGTACTGCGCGGTGAGGCCCTTGCGGGTGTGCCCCATCTCGTCGAAGGCGCCGGCCTTGATCAGCGACTCGGTGGTCCGCTTGTTGCAGACGACCGCCTCGACCTTGTCCAGGTAGTCGGGGAAGGAGGCGTACTTCCCCTTCGCCTTGCGGCACCTGATGATCGACTCGACGACGTTGGTGCCGACGTTGCGGACGGCGGAGAGGCCGAAGAGGATCACGTCGTCGCCCTGGGCGGCGAAGTTCGACATGGACTCGTTGACGTTGGGCGGCAGCACCTTGATGCCCATGCGCCGGCACTCGTTGAGGTAGACGGCCGACTTGTCCTTGTCGTCCTTGACCGAGGTGAGCAGGGCCGCCATGTACTCGGCCGGGTAGTTGGCCTTGAGGTACGCCGTCCAGTACGAGACCAGGCCGTACGCGGCGGAGTGCGCCTTGTTGAACGCGTAGCCGGCGAAGGGGACCAGGACGTCCCACAGGGCCTGGATGGCCTCGTCGCTGTAGCCCTTCTTGCGGGCGCCCTCCTGGAAGAGGACGAAGTTCTTCGCCAGTTCGTCGGGCTTCTTCTTGCCCATCACGCGGCGCAGGATGTCGGCCTCGCCGAGCGAGTAGCCGGCGATGATCTGGGCGGCCTTCTGCACCTGCTCCTGGTACACGATCAGGCCGTAG
The DNA here is from genome assembly GCF_042740985.1 of Streptomyces sp. NPDC058985. Taxonomy (NCBI): domain Bacteria; kingdom Bacillati; phylum Actinomycetota; class Actinomycetes; order Kitasatosporales; family Streptomycetaceae; genus Streptomyces; species Streptomyces sp. NPDC058985. The sequence goes on from NZ_JBHYJX010000018.1 coordinate 120,088, forward strand.
GTGACCGCGAGGACCTCCTGGAGGGGCTCCTCCAGCTCCTTGTGGATCGGCGTGATCTCCTGGAGGTTGTTCTTGCGCAGCGCGTAGTTGGTGTGCGAGTCCATGCCCATCGGGCCGGGACGGTAGAGCGCGGAGACGGCGGAGATGTCCTCGAAGTTGTCGGGCTTCATCAGCCGCAGCAGCGAGCGCATCGGACCGCCGTCGAACTGGAAGACGCCGAGCGTGTCACCGCGCTGCAGCAGGTCGAAGGTGGTCGGGTCGTCCAGCGGCAGGGACAGCAGGTCGAGGTCGGTGCCCTTGTTGGACTTCACCATCTTGACGGCGTCGTCCATGATCGTGAGGTTGCGCAGGCCCAGGAAGTCCATCTTCAGCAGGCCGAGCGACTCGCACTGCGGGTAGTCCCACTGCGTGATGGTCACGCCGTCCGTGTGCCGCACCCAGATGGGGGCGTGGTCGACGATGGGCTCGCTGGACATGATCACGCCGGCCGCGTGCACGCCCATCTGCCGGACCAGGCCCTCGACGCCCTTGGCGGTGTCGATGACCTTCTTCACATCCGGCTCGTTCTCGTACATCGCGCGGATCTCGCCGGCCTCGCTGTAGCGGGGGTGGGTCGAGTCCGTGATGCCGTTGAGGTCGATGCCCTTGCCGAGGACGTCGGCGGGCATCGCCTTGGTGAGCCGGTCGCCCATCGCGTACGGGTAGCCCAGGACGCGCGCGGAGTCCTTGATGGCGTTCTTCGCCTTGATCTTGCCGTAGGTGCCGATCATGGCGACCTTGTCGGCGCCGTACTTCTCCGTCACGTACCTGATCACCTCGACGCGCCTGCGCTCGTCGAAGTCGATGTCGACGTCGGGCATGGAGACGCGCTCGGGGTTGAGGAAGCGCTCGAAGATCAGGCCGTGCGGGATGGGGTCGAGGTCGGTGATGCCCATCGCGTAGGCCACGATCGAACCGGCCGCGGAGCCTCGGCCGGGGCCGACCGCGATGCCCTGGTTCTTGGCCCACATGATGAAGTCGGCGACCACGAGGAAGTAGCCCGGGAACCCCATCTGGATGATGACGTCCATCTCGTACTCGGCCTGCTTCTGGCGGTCCTCGGGGACCTGGCCCGCGAAGCGGCGCTCCATGCCGCGGCGGACCTCCTCCTGGAACCAGGTGACCTCGGTGAAGCCGTCGGGGATGTCGAACTTCGGCATGAGGTCGCGCTTCTCGAACATGCCGGTGGTGTCGATCATCTCGGCGATCAGGCGCGTGTTGGCGCAGCCCTCCTGCCAGGCGTCGGAGGAGTCGATGGCGTACATCTCGTCCGTCGACTTCAGGTAGTAGCCGGTGCCGTCGAAGCGGAAGCGGTCCGGGTCGGAGAGGTTCTTGCCGGTCTGGATGCACAGCAGCGCGTCGTGGGCGGTCGCCTCGTGCGCGTAGGTGTAGTGCGAGTCGTTGGTGACCAGGGGCGGGATGCCGAGCTTCCGGCCGATCTCCAGCAGGCCGTCGCGGACCCGGTGCTCGATCTCGATGCCGTGGTCCATCAGCTCCAGGAAGTAGCGGTCCTTGCCGAAGATGTCCTGGTAGTCGGCGGCCGCCTTCAGCGCCTCGTCGAAGTGGCCGAGGCGCAGCCGGGTCTGGACCTCGCCGGAGGGGCAGCCGGTGGAGGCGACGATGCCCTCGGACCACTGGGAGATGGTCTCCTTGTCCATCCGGGGCCACTTCTGCAGCCAGCCCTCGGCGTAGGCGTCCGAGGAGAGCCGGAAGAGGTTGTGCAGTCCCGTCCGGTTGGTCGCCCACATCGTCTTGTGGGTGTAGCCACCGGAACCGGAGACGTCGTCCCGCTTCTGGTGCGGCTGGCCCCACTGGATCTTGCGCTTGTTCCGCCGCGACTCGGGGGCGACGTACGCCTCGATGCCGATGATCGGGGTGACTCCGGCCTTCTGCGCGGAGTGGAAGAAGTCGTACGCCCCGTGCAGGTTGCCGTGGTCGGACATGGCGATGTGCGACATGCCCATCTCATTGCAGGCCTCGAACATGTCCTTGAGCCGCGCGGCACCGTCCAGCAGCGAGTACTGGGTGTGGACGTGCAGGTGCGTGAACGGCGGCTTGGACACGTGCGGCCTCCTGAGAAAACTGTGGGCGACGGGCTGCGGTCAGTCCGGGGGTCAGCGTCGAAGTCTATGCCTCGGGACTGACACTCCGAGGCCCCCCACGCGTACCTTCGTGGGCGGGCACTCCCGCACCCCTTCGGACGTTGGGCCGAGGGGAGATCAGCTCCACCCGTCAGGCACCACCCCGCACCAGGAGGCACCAGGCATGTCGGTCCCGCAGCTCAACGAGGAGCACCGCGGCGAGGAGATCCTCGCCGTCTTCGACACCGCCTTCGGCCGGCTGCTGGCCGCGGACCCGGCGGCGTTCCGCGTGAAGTTCCGGAAGATGGCGGCCTCTGCCTTCGCGTTCTACCGGGGCACAGCGTGCCTCTTTTACCACGATTTGACCGCGGACCGGGAGTTCGGTTCGCAGGACGGTGCCCCTTACCTGGACGAGCGGACCTCCCGGGTGTGGATCCACGGCGACCTGCACGCCGAGAACTTCGGCACGTACATGGACTCCACCGGCCGGCTGATCTTCAACGTCAACGACTTCGACGAGGCCTACGTCGGCCCCTTCACCTGGGACCTCAAGCGCTTCGCCGCCTCCATCGCGCTGATCGGGTACGCGAAGGCGTTCAGCGACGAGCAGATCACCGATCTGGTGCGGGTGTACGCGGGCGCGTACCGCGAGCGGATCCACGCCCTGGCCACCGGCGCCAAGAGCGACGAGGTGCCGCCCTTCACGCTGGACACCGCGGAGGGGCCGCTGCTGGGCGCGCTGCGGGTGGCCCGCTCCCTGACCCGCTTCGGACTGCTGGACTCGATGACCGAGATCCGCGACTTCGAGCGCCGCTTCGCCCCCGGCGGCGGCGCCGTCGAGCTGGACGCCGCCACCCGCTACAAGGTGCTCGCGGCCTTCGACGGCTACCTGGAGACCCTCCCGGAATCCTCCCTGGCCCGCCCCGACTCCTACCGCGTGAAGGACGTCGTGGGCCGCCGGGGCATCGGCATCGGCTCGGCCGGCCTGCCCTCGTACAACATCCTCCTGGAGGGCAACAGCGACGCCCTGGAGAACGACGTCGTGATCTACATCAAGCAGGCCCAGACCCCGGCTGTCTCGCGGCACATCACCGACCCGGCGATCCGGGACTACTTCCAGCACGAGGGCCACCGCACGGTGATCTCCCAGCGCGCCCTGCAGGCGCACGCCGACCCGTGGCTGGGCTGGACCGAGCTGGACGGCTCCGGCCAGCTGGTCGCCGAGGTCTCGCCGTACGCCGTCGACCTGGACTGGGGCGACATCGACGACCCGGAGGAGATCTCCGAGGTCGTCGCCGACCTGGGCCGGGCCACGGCCACCATGCACGCGGCGGCCGACGACCAGTCCGGCGAGTCGCTGGTGCCGTTCTCCACCGAGCGGGCCATCGACGCGGCGATCGCGGCCGACGAGGAGAGTTTCGCCCCCCTGCTGACCGACTTCGCGCACCGGTACGGCGCACGCGCGCGTGCCGACCACCAGACCTTCGTCGACCTCTTCCGCAACGGCCGCATTCCGGGTCTGTAACCGTCGGCACTCTCACAGGAATCCTTTAGGGGTCCCTTACCGGACCCCGTGACACACTCTTCTACTGCTATGGACATATCCGGAACCCCGCTCAGAGCCGTACGCGCGGCGCTGTTCACGGCACTCGTCGTGACCCTCAGCACCGCGTCGCACGTGCTGCTGTCCGGGGTTCCGCTGCCGCTGCCCACGGTGGCCGCCGTAGCCGCCGCCGTGTTCCTGATCGCGTACGCCCTGGCCGGCCGGCGCGAGCGCGGCTTCGGGCGGATCGCCGCCCTGCTCATTCCGCTGGAGCTGGCCGCCGACACCGTCTTCACCACCGGCCAGCACGTCTGCTACGGCCGGGCGGGCGGTCCCGTGGCGGGCCCGCTGCGCTCCGTCGGCTTCGACGTGCTGTGCGGCGACGGGACCGGCCTCCACGCGGGCGTGACCGCGCCGCTGACCCGGGTGACCGGCGCCGAGACCGACCGGATGGCGGCGCTGCTCGCCGACGCCGATCCCGGCACCGCCTGGCTGCTGCTCGGCGCGCACGTCGGGGTCGGACTGCTCGCCGCGGCCTGGCTGCGGCGGGGCGAGAAGGCGCTGGCCCAGCTGCTCGGCGCGGTGGCCGCGACCACCTTCCGGCCGCTGCTGCTCGCGGTCGCGGCCGTGAGCGTGCGCCGCGCCCCGGCGGTGCGCCGCCCGGCCGTCCCGGCCGGCCGCACCACCGGCGCCCGCGAGCGGATCCTCACGCACTCCCTGGGACGTCGCGGACCGCCCCGCGCGGCCGCCCTCGTGTGACCCGTCACCGGATGTCACCGAGCACCGCAGCCCCCCGTACGAGTTTCCGCACACCCCTGTGTGCGCGTCCCCGGAGAGATCACCATCATGAGCAAGCGGAACAGCCAGGCGGCGAAGACGGCGGCCCGTGAGCGCCTGCGCCAGGAGCGCGAGCGTCAGGCCAAGCGCGACAAGGTCAAGCGGCAGGGCATCGTGGCCGCCGCCATCGTCGGGGTACTGGCGATAGCCGGCGGCATCAGCTACGCCGTCGTCCAGGGCAACCAGCCCTCGAAGTGGGAGGCGGCCGCCGACGCCAAGGTCGTGGCCCCGGCCAACACCTCGGGCAAGGACGGCACCACCGTCACCATCGGCGAGTCCAAGACCGACAACACCGTCCACCTCTACGAGGACCCGCGCTGCCCGGCCTGCGCCTCCTTCGAGCAGAACATCGGCGAGAGCGTCAACAAGGGCATGGAGGACGGCGACTACAAGCTCTCCTTCACCATCGGCACCTTCCTCGACGGCAACCTGAGCGGCGAGGGTTCGAAGAACGCGCTCAGCGCGCTCGGCGCCGCGCTGAACGTCAGCCCCGAGGCGTTCCTCGACTACAAGACCGCCCTGTTCTCCGCCGAGTACCACCCGGAGGAGTCCAGCGACGAGTTCGCCAAGGACGACTACCTGATCGAGGTGGCGAACTCGGTCGACGCCCTGAAGAACAACAAAAAGTTCCAGGACGCCGTGGAGAAGGGCACCTACGACGCCTGGGCGATGCGGATGAGCAAGTCCTTCGACACCGCCGAGGGCGTCCAGTCGACCCCGACCATCAAGATCAACGACAAGGTGATCGAGAACCCCGGCTCGGTCGCCGACTGGGAGAAGGCGCTCAAGGACGCCAAGGTCACCAAGTGACCCCCGCGTGACCCTCGCGCCGGGGTGACGCCGCACCGACGCACGACGAACGAGCGGGCGAACTTTTACGAGTTCGCCCGCTCGCGCGCATACCGATCAGTAACCTGATCGTCCGTGACCAGTCGACACAGATCGTCCGAGAAACCCGTCCCGTCGCCCGCCGAGCCCGCGGGCGCCCGAACTCCGAGCCGCCGTACGGTCGTCAAGGCCGCGGCGGCCGGCGCGGTCCTGGCCGCCCCGCTCACTGCCGCCCTGCCCGCGGGCGCCGCCGGCACCGCCCCGGCCTTCCTGCACGGCGTCGCCTCCGGGGACCCGCTGCCCGACGGCATCCTGCTCTGGACCCGCGTGACGCCGGTGCCCGAGGCCATACCGGGCTCGGGAGCCGGTCCCGACACCGCGGTGAGCTGGGTCGTCGCCACCGACAAGGCGCTCACGAACATCGTCGCCAAGGGCTCCGTCACCGCGACCGCGGGCTCCGACCACACCGTGAAGGCGGACGTCCGCGGTCTCGCCCCCGCCACGGACTACTGGTTCCGCTTCTCCGCGGGCCCCACCGACTCCCCCGTCGCCCGCACCCGCACCGCGCCGGCGGCCGACGCGGCCGTCTCCGGGCTGCGGTTCGGCGTGGTCTCCTGCGCCAACTGGGAGGCCGGGTACTTCTCGTCGTACCGCCATCTCGCGGCCCGCGGCGACCTGGACGCCTGGCTGCACCTGGGCGACTACATCTACGAGTACGGCACCGGCGAGTACGGCACCCGGGACACCGTCGTACGGCCGCACGCCCCGGCGCACGAGATCCTCACCCTCGCCGACTACCGCGTACGGCACGGCCGTTACAAGACCGACCCCGACCTCCAGGCGCTGCACGCCGCGGCGCCGGTCGTGGCCATCTGGGACGACCACGAGATCGCCAACGACACCTGGTCGGGCGGCGCCGAGAACCACACCGAGGGCGCCGAGGGTGCCTGGGCGGCGCGTCAGACCGCCGCCAAGCAGGCCTACTTCGAGTGGATGCCGGTGCGCCCGGCGATCGCCGGCACCACCTACCGGCGGCTGCGCTTCGGCAAGCTGGCCGACCTGTCGCTGCTGGACCTGCGCACCTACCGCTCGCAGCAGGTGGGCATCGGCGAGGGCGAGGTCGACGACCCGGACCGCACCGTGACCGGCCGCGCCCAGCTGGACTGGCTCAAGTCCGGCCTCGCCGCCTCGGACACCGCCTGGCGGCTCGTCGGCAACCCGGTGATGATGTCGCCGTTCGCGATCGGCTCGCTCTCCGCCGAGCTGCTCAAGCCGCTCGCCGAGCTGCTCGGCCTGCCCAGGGAGGGCCTCGCCCTCAACACCGACCAGTGGGACGGCTACACCGACGACCGCCGGGAACTCCTGGCCCACCTGCGCGCGAACGCCGTCCGCAACACCGTGTTCCTCACCGGCGACATCCACATGGCGTGGGCCAACGACGTGCCGTACAACGCCGGCACGTACCCGCTCTCCGCCTCCGCCGCCACGGAGTTCGTCGTCACCTCGGTGACCTCCGACAACCTCGACGACATCGTGAAGGTCCCCGAGGGCACCGTCTCGGCGATCGCGGCACCGGTCATCCGGGCCGCGAACCGGCACGTCCACTGGGTCGACACCGACCGGCACGGCTACGGCGTGCTGGACATCACGGCGGAGCGCACGCAGATGGACTACTACGCCGTCTCCGACCGCACCGACCCGGACGCCACGTCCCGGTGGATCCGCTCCTACCGCACCCGCAGCGGCACCCAGCGGGTGGAACGCGTCTACTCGCCCGCCTGAGCCGTCTCCTCCCCGAGCGAGTCGAGGAAGCCGAGCGCCACCCGCCAGGTGGCCTCGGCCGCCTCCTCGTCGTAGTCCGGCAGCTCGGGGTCGGTGTAGAGGTGACCCGCCCCCGGGTACCGGTGGACCTCCACGTCGGCGCCGATCCGGCCCATCTGGAGATACCAGGCGCTGAGCCAGTCGTCCGTCTCGAAGGCGTCCGGCTCGGCCACGTGCAGCTGGACCGGCAGGTCGTCGACCTCGGCGTTGGCCGCGATGTCCGAGGTACCGTGCAGCAGGAGCAGTCCGCGCGCCCGGTGGTCGCCGAGGGCGAGGGTCTGGGCGATGGACGCGCCGAGCGAGAACCCGGCGTACACCAGCCCCCGCTCGGAGTAGGGGGCGGCGGCCAGCACGGCCCGCTTGAGCAGCTCCTCCCGGCCGATCCCGTCCTGGTGGGCCATGCCCTCCTCGACCGTGTCGAAGGTCCGGCCCTCGTAGAGGTCCGGGGTCCAGACCTGGTGCCCGGCGTCGCGCAGCCGGTCGGCGGCCTGCCGCACCGCGGGCCTCGGGCCGAGGGTCGAGTGAAAGAGCACGATGTTCATGAGGCCATGGTGCCAGCCGGGTGTGACAGCGCGATGCGCGGAGATACCCCGGGCGGGACGTAAGTCACAGGTTCACGGCACACCGTGAACGGTTACGTTCGAGGGCATGGAGACGATACTCCGCCCGCTGATCGTGGTCGGCGGTTCCGTCCTGCTGACGCTGGTCGTCGGCTGGGCCACCGACCTGTTGCTGCGCAAGGCCGACGGACGGCACCCCGAGACACCGCTGTGGGGGCTGCTGCGCCGTGCCCGCATCCCGTACCAGGTGATGCTGTGCGCCGCCCTGCTGAGAGGGTCGTACGTCGAGGCCCAGGTGTTCCCCGACCACCGGTCGGCGGTCGGCCGGCTGCTGACGCTGCTGCTGATCGGCTCGGCGGCCTGGATGGTGATCCGGATAGCCGCCGCGATCGTCGAGACGTCGTACTCCCGCTACGCGCACGCCCACGCCCAGCGGAACCCCGCCCGGGTCCGCCGGGTCCGCACCCAGGTGTCGCTGATCATGCGGGTGGTGACGGCCGTCGTCGGCGTGGTCGCCGTGGCCTCGATGCTCCTGACCTTCCCGGCGATGCGCGCGGCGGGCGCCTCGCTGCTGGCCTCGGCCGGCATCCTCGGCATCGTCGCCGGTGTCGCCGCGCAGTCCACGCTCAGCAACATGTTCGCCGGGTTCCAGATCGCCTTCGGCGACATGGTGCGCATGGGCGACACCGTCGTGGTGGACGGCGAGTGGGGCACCGTCGAGGAGATCACGCTGACGTACCTGACGGTGCGCACCTGGGACGAGCGCCGGATCACCATGCCGGTGTCGTACTTCACCTCCAAGCCGTTCGAGAACTGGTCGCGCGGCACCCCGCAGATGACCGGGACCGTCTTCTGGCACCTCGATCACACGGCGCCCCTGGACCGGATGCGCGAGCGGCTGCGCGACCTGCTGCGCGAGTGCCCGGCCTGGGACGGACGGGACTACAACCTGACGGTCACGGAGACGACCCAGAACACCATGCAGGTGCGGGCCCTGGTGACGGCGAAGGACGCGGACGACATCTGGACGGTGCGGGTCACCGTCCGTGAGGGGATGATCCGCTGGCTGGCCGAGGAGCACCCCTACGCCCTGCCGCGGGTCAACACGGCGGACGCGGTCCTGCGGCCGTCCCGCGACGGCGTCCACCGCCCCCGCCGCTCCTCCGACGGGGGCATGCGCCGCTTCCCGGAGCACCCCACGAAGAGTCTGTGACCGCCGAGCGGCCGGGCGGGGCTCAGCGCAGGCTGCGCACGTCCAGGTGGCGCAGGACCCGGTCCACGATCTCCGGGTCGGAGCCGGGTTCGCTGCGCGCCGCGAGGATCTCGTGCCGGGCGGCGCTGAGCATCTCGCCCTGGATGCGCCGGACCCGCTTGATCCGCCGCGCCCGCTGCTCCTGCGCCTCCCGGCGCTCCTCGTCCCCGAGGTCCGGGCTGATCCGCACCCCGATGTCGTAGGCGCGGCGCAGCATCTGCTCGGCCAGCTCGTCCGGCAGCTCCTCCACCGCCTCGATCTCCTTGAGCCGCTGCTTGGCCGCCCTGGCCGCCCGCAGGCCCAGCTCCTTCTCGTAGGCCTGCTCCCGCTCGGTGTCCGCCCGTACGCCGAGCCGGCCCACCAGCCAGGGCAGCGTCAGCCCCTGGAGCAGCAGGGTGACCATGATCACCCCGAAGGCGATGAAGATGATCTCCTCGCGGTTGGGGAAGGCCGCTCCGTCCTCCGTCTCCAGCGGGATCGCGAGGGCCAGCGCGACCGAGGCCACGCCGCGCATCCCGGCCCACCACATGACGACGGTCTCCCGCCAGCTCGTCGGGATGTCCTCGTCCTGGTCGCGTCTGGCGTGCAGCCGCTGGGTCAGCCAGGTGGCGGGCAGCAGCCACAGCAGCCGGACCAGGATGACGACGGCGCTGACCGCCGCCGCCCAGCCGAGCAGCTCCGTCCACCGGCCGGAGGCCGTGCGGATCGCGTTGTGCAGTTCGAGGCCGATCAGCCCGAAGGCCACGCCGGTGACCAGGGTGTCGACGACGTCCCACACCGTGTGCCCGGCGAGCCTGGTCATCACGTCGTCCGCGTCCGAGGCGTACTCGGCGAGGAACATCGCGGTGGTGAGCACGGCGAGCACCCCCGAGCCGTGCAGTTCGTCGGCGGCCACGTAACTCACGAACGGCACCAGCAGGGTCAGGCCGATCTGCAGCGTCGGATCTTCCAGGAGGCTCATCAGCCTGTTGGAGCCCCAGCCCAGCGCGAGTCCCACGGCGACGGCGACGACGGCGGACAGCACCAGGTCGAGTCCCGCCTCCCAGGCCGAGAAGGTACCGCTGACGGCCGCGGCGATGGCCACGTGGTAGAGGACGATGGCCGTGACGTCGTTGAACAGCCCCTCGCCCTCCAGGATGGACACCAGGCGGCGCGGCAGCCCCAGCTGGCCGGCGACGGCCGTCGCCGCGACCGGGTCGGGCGGTGCCACCAGGGCGCCCAGCGCGAAGGCGGCGGCGATCGGCAGGCCCGGGACGATCGCGTGGGCGACGGTGGCCACGCACGCCATGGTGACGAAGACCAGCGCGACCGCCAGCAGGAAGATCGGGCGCTTGTTGGCCGCGAACTGCCGCCAGGAGGTGCGCCGCACGGCCGCGTACAGCAGCGGAGGCAGGAGTGCGGGGAGGATGATCTCGGGCGGGATGTCGACGTTGGGCACGAAGTCGAGCAGGGCGAGGACGATCCCGAGGACCGTCATCAGGACCGGTGCCGGCAGCCCGAGCCGGGCACCGAGGGGGACGCTCAGCAGGGCCCCGAGCAACAGCATGAACAACAGGGCCAACTGATCCACGGTCACCGCTCCGGTGGGGTCTCGGTATGCGCACGGCGGACCTCAAGCCTGCCACGCCACCCGCCCCACCAGCCCGTTTGGCGCCTCTGGTTACAGGGCGCGCCGCATCGCGCGGTGGGGGATCCCGGCGTCGGGGAACTCGGGTCCGTACGCCACGTAACCCAGCCGCTCGTAGAAACCCAGGGCGTGGGTCTGCGCGTGCAGGTCCACCGCGCTGAGCCCACGCGCGCGTGCCGCGTCCTCCACGGCCCGCACCAGGGCCGCGCCGACGCCGAGACCGCGGGCCGCCGCGGTCACCGCGAGCCGGCCGAGCGAGCCGACGGCCGGGTCGCCGTCGCCGTTCTTCGCGGCCGCCGCCGCACCGTGCAGAAGCCGGCCGGTGCCCAGGGCCTCGCCGTCCGCCCGGACCGCGAGGACGTGCACGGCGTCCGCATCGTAGGCGTCGTACTCGATGTCCTCGGGGACCTTCTGCTCGGCGACGAAGACGTCCTTGCGCACCGCGAAGCAGGCCTCCCGGTCGGCCGCGTCCTCGGCGACGCGCACCACGTAGGCCGGGGCCGGGTCCGGGGCGCTCATCCGTAGGTCTCCTCGCGGACCAGGTCGAGGGCGAGCTGGAGGTCCTCGGGGTAGTCGCTGGCGTACTCCACCCAGTCGCCGGTGCCGGGGTGCTCGAAGCCGAGCCGGACCGCGTGCAGCCACTGGCGGGTCAGGCGCAGCCGCTTGCCGAGCGTGGGGTCGGCGCCGTACGTCAGGTCGCCGACGCAGGGGTGGCGGTGGGCGGCCATGTGGACGCGGATCTGGTGGGTGCGGCCGGTCTCCAGCTTCACGTCGAGCAGGGAGGCGGCGCGGAAGGCCTCGATGAGGTCGTAGTGCGTGACGGAGGGCTTGCCCTCGGCGGTGACGGCCCACTTGTAGTCGTGCTGCGGGTGGCGGCCGATGGGGGCGTCGATGGTGCCGCTGGTCGGGTCGGGGTGGCCCTGCACGAGCGTGTGGTAGCGCTTGTCGACCGTGCGCTCCTTGAACTGGCGCTTGAGCGAGGTGTACGCGCGCTCCGACTTGGCCACCGCCATCAGGCCGGAGGTGCCGACGTCGAGGCGGTGCACGATGCCCTGGCGCTCGGCGGCACCGGAGGTGGAGATGCGGTACCCGGCGGCGGCCAGTCCGCCGATGACGGTCGGCCCGCTCCAGCCCGGGGACGGATGGGCCGCGACGCCGACGGGCTTGACGATCACGACCACGTCCTCGTCGTCGTGCACGATCTCCATGCCCTCGACGGGCTCGGCGACGATCTGCACGGGCGCGGGCGCCTGCGGCATCTCGACCTCCAGCCAGGCGCCGCCGTGCACCCGCTCGGACTTGCCGACCACCGATCCGTCGACCTGCACCTTGCCCGCCGCGGCGAGTTCCGCGGCCTTGGTACGGGAGAAGCCGAACATGCGGGAGATGGCGGCGTCGACGCGCTCGCCCTCCAGGCCGTCGGGCACGGGCAGGGTGCGGATCTCGGGAATCGTGCTCACCCGTCGAGTATGCCGGACGGGTCGGACACTCCCGAACGCGCGCTCACTACCTGTGGACGATCAGCGCCTGTGGACGGTCACCGGCTGCGGACGCTCAGTCCTTGTGGACGGTCCCGTCCGGGTCCAGCCCCCGGAAGGAGAGGATCACGATCAGGATGCCGCCGCAGACGATCGCCGAGTCGGCGAGGTTGAAGACGGCGAAGTGCTTGGGCGCGATGAAGTCCACGACCGCGCCCTTGAAGACGCCGGGCGAGCGGAAGATCCGGTCGGTGAGGTTGCCCAGGGCACCGCCGAGCAGCAGACCGAGCGCGACCGCCCACGGCGCGCTGTAGAGCTTGCGCGCGAGGCGGGCGATCACGACGATCACGGCGGCCGCGATGACCGTGAAGATCACCGTGAAGGCCTCACCGAAGCCGAAGGCCGCGCCCGCGTTGCGGATCGCCGCGAACCTCAGCCAGTCCCCGATGATCTCGATCGGTTCGTTGTGCTCCAGCTTGGCGACCACGATCATCTTGCTGACCAGGTCGAGCAGGTACGCGAACGCGGCGACCGCGAACAGCACGGCGATCCGCCGCCTGCCCCGAGGGCGCTCCGGAGCGCCCCCCTGGTCGGCGTCGGGCCGTTCCCGCCCGTCCCCCGCCGCGTCCGGGGTGTCCGGAGTACCGATGATGCGCTCCGCCTCTGCCACGTGAGTCCCTCAGCCTAGGTACCTGACTGAGGACGAGGGTACGGCACACTTTCCGTCCCGTACGTGCTCAGGACCCATACCCGCACCCATACCCGCGCGCGATGGCGGCGGATCAGTACCGGCGCTCCTGCTTCTGCTTGCACTCGACGCAGAGGGTCGCCCTCGGGAAGGCCTGCATGCGCGCCTTGCCGATGGGGTTGCCGCAGTTCTCGCACAGGCCGTAGGTGCCCGCGTCCAGGCGTTCCAGGGCGTGCTCGGTCTGAGTGAGCACCTCCCGCGCGGTGGCGGCCAGCGCCAGCTCGTGCTCGCGCGTGATGTTCTTGCTGCCGGTGTCGGCCTCGTCGTCGCCCGCGCCGTCGCCGGAGTCCCGCATCATGCCCTGGAGCGACCGCTCCGCGGAGTCGATCTCGGTGCGCAGCCGGTCGGCCTCCGACTGGAGTCCGCCGCGCGCCTCCTCGACCTCTTCCGGGGTCCAGGGCTCTTCACCGGGGCGTACCGCGAGGTCACCGGGGTCCGCGGCGGCGCCGCGGGCCTTGGGAACGGCGGTCTTGGCCGCCGTGGCCGTGCCAGGAGTCTTCTTCGCAACCACCGTCGTGGCTCCCGTCTGCTCCGCGGCCCGCGCCGCGCCCACCTTCTTGGCCGTGCTCTTCTTCGCCGTGCTCTTCTTCGCCGTGCTCTTCTTGGCCGCGGCCTTCTTCGCGGCGCTCGTCGTCCCGCCCGCCGTGGTCTTCTTCGCGGCCGTCTTCTTCGCGGCCGTCTTCTTGGCTGCTGTCTTCTTGGCGGCCGTCTTCTTGGCTGCTGTCTTCTTGGCGGCCGTCTTCTTGGCCGTCGTCTTCTTGGCGGCGGTCTTCTCCGCAGCCGCCTCCGACTGCTCTTCGGCGGTCTTCTTCGCCACCATGGCCGCGGCCCCTTCACATATTGTGATCTTGCGCGCGAATCGTGCTGGGACGATAAATCGACTCGGGTCCCGCGGCAACGGGGCACGCCGCCCGATTCGCCGGCCCGCCGTGCGCCACGCGGCGAGCATGCATGCGTTGTGCCCAGCTCCCCGCCCGGTAATCCGCCCGGACGGTGTCCGGCCGGGCCGCCCGGACGCCCTGCGCACGCCGACGGCATTCGGGTCACACCGGGCCTCACCGGGGCCGTGCGGCGCCCACCGCTCCGGCCCCCGCGAAAACGGGTCGGCCGCTGTCCGCGCGGCGCCGTACACTGGGCGGAGCGAAAAGCGTGGATGGGGACGAGTAGCGGCGTCAGCAGCCCAGAGCGACCCGGGGACGGTGTGAGCCCGGGGGCAAGCGCGACGTGAAGATCACCCCGGAGCCGCCGGAAGAAAGCCGTGCCCGACAGGCCGCGGCGAGTAGAACCGGTTCGCGACCCCAATGAGGGGGCTGTCCGGCGCACACGACGCACCGGGGAGCCAAGGAGGGTGGTACCGCGGGAGCACTGCTCTCGTCCCTCCGACGGAAGGCAGCACGTCCGCCGGAGGAAGCTCGTTGAATACGCAGCCGCAGTACCGCCAGGTGCCCGCCCAGGTCGACCTGCCCGCGCTCGAACACGCGGTGCTCGACTTCTGGCGCGAGCAGAAGATCTTCGCCAAGAGCCTGGAGCAGTCCGAGGGCCGCCCCGAGTGGGTGTTCTACGAGGGCCCGCCCACCGCCAACGGCATGCCCGGCGCCCACCACATCGAGGCGCGCGTCTTCAAGGACGTCTTCCCCCGGTTCCGCACCATGCGCGGCTACCACGTGGGCCGCAAGGCCGGCTGGGACTGCCACGGTCTCCCGGTGGAGCTGGCGGTGGAGAAGGAGCTGGGCTTCTCCGGCAAGCAGGACATCGAGGCGTACGGCATCGCCGAGTTCAACGCCAAGTGCCGCGAGTCGGTGACCCGCCACACCGACGCCTTCGAGGAGCTCACGACCCGCATGGGTTACTGGGCCGACCTCCAGGACCCGTACCGCACGATGGACCCCGAGTACATCGAGTCCGTCTGGTGGTCGCTGAAGGAGATCTTCAACAAGGGCCTGCTGGTCCAGGACCACCGCGTCGCCCCCTGGTGCCCCCGCTGCGGCACCGGCCTGTCCGACCACGAGCTGGCGCAGGGCTACGAGACGGTCGTCGACCCGTCCGTCTACGTCCGCTTCCCGCTCACCTCCGGCCCGCTGGCCGGCGAGGCCGCGCTCCTGGTGTGGACGACCACGCCGTGGACGCTGGTCTCGAACACCGCCGTGGCCGCGCACCCGGAGGTCACCTACGTCGTCGCCACCAACGGCGACGAGAAGGTCGTCGTCGCCGAGCCCCTGGTCGCCAAGGCCCTCGGCGAGGGCTGGGAGACCACCGGGCAGTCCTTCACCGGCGCCGAGATGGAGCGCTGGACGTACCAGCGCCCCTTCGAGCTGGTCGAGTTCCCGAGCGCCAGCGAGGGAACCCATGGGCACAGCCCCGAGCCCGCTCACTACGTCGTCAACGCCGCCTACGTCACCACCGAGGACGGCACCGGTCTCGTCCACCAGTCCCCCGCCTTCGGTGAGGACGACCTCAAGGTCTGCCGCGCCTACGGCCTGCCGGTGGTCAACCCGGTCCGCCCCGACGGCACCTTCGAGGAGGACGTCCCGCTGGTCGGCGGCGTCTTCTTCAAGAAGGCCGACGAGAAGCTGACCGAGGACCTGGACACCCGGGGCCTGCTCTTCCGGCACATCCCGTACGAGCACAGCTACCCGCACTGCTGGCGCTGCCACACCGCGCTGCTGTACTACGCGCAGCCGTCCTGGTACATCCGCACCACGGAGATCAAGGACCGCCTCCTCGAGGAGAACGAGCGGACCAACTGGTTCCCGGACTCCGTCAAGCACGGCCGGTACGGCGACTGGCTGAACAACAACATCGACTGGGCGCTCTCCCGCAACCGCTACTGGGGCACCCCGCTGCCCGTCTGGCGCTGCGAGGACGACCACCTCACCTGCGTGGGCTCGCGCGCCGAGCTGACCGGGCTGACCGGCACCGACCAGTCCGGCCTCGATCCGCACCGCCCCTACATCGACGACGTCACCTTCGCGTGCCCGCAGGACGGGTGCGGGAAGACGGCCACGCGCGTGCCCGAGGTGATCGACGCCTGGTACGACTCGGGTTCCATGCCGTTCGCGCAGTGGGGCTACCCGTACAAGAACAAGGAACTGTTCGAGTCCCGCTACCCGGCGCAGTTCATCAGCGAGGCCATCGACCAGACCCGCGGCTGGTTCTACACGCTGATGGCGGTCGGCACCCTGGTCTTCGACAAGTCCTCCTACGAGAACGTCGTCTGCCTCGGCCACATCCTCGCCGAGGACGGCCGCAAGATGTCCAAGCACCTGGGCAACATCCTGCAGCCGATCCCGCTGATGGACCAGCACGGCGCCGACGCGGTCCGCTGGTTCATGGCGGCCGGCGGCTCCCCCTGGGCGGCCCGCCGCGTCGGCCACGGCACGATCCAGGAGGTCGTCCGCAAGACCCTCCTCACCTACTGGAACACGGTCGCCTTCCAGGCGCTGTACGCCCGCACCTCGGGCTGGGCGCCGAGCGAGGCCGACCCGGCCCCGGCGGACCGCCCGGTCCTGGACCGCTGGCTGCTCTCCGAGCTGCACGCGCTGACCGACCAGGTCACCCAGGCACTCGACGCGTACGACACCCAGCGGGCCGGCAAGCTGCTGTCCGCGTTCGTCGACGACCTGTCCAACTGGTACGTGCGCCGCTCCCGCCGCCGCTTCTGGCAGGGCGACAAGGCCGCGCTGCGCACCCTGCACGAGGTCGTCGAGACGGTGACCAAGCTGATGGCGCCGCTGACCCCGTTCATCACCGAACGGGTCTGGCAGGACCTGGTCGTGTCCGTCGACCCGAGCGCCCCGGAGTCGGTCCACCTGTCCTCCTGGCCTCAGGCCGACCTCTCGGCGATCGACCCCGAGCTGTCGAGGCAGATGGTCCTGGTCCGCCGCCTGGTCGAGCTGGGCCGCGCCACGCGCGCGGAGTCGGGCGTCAAGACCCGGCAGCCGCTCAGCCGCGCGCTGATCGCGGGCGCGGGCTTCGACACCCTCTCCCCCGAGCTGCACACCCAGATCACGGAGGAGCTGAACGTCGAGTCGCTCGCCTCGCTGAGCGAGGTCGGCGGCTCCCTGGTCGACACGACCGCCAAGGCCAACTTCCGGGCGCTGGGCAAGCGGTTCGGCAAGCGGGTCCAGGATGTGGCGAAGGCCGTCTCGGCGGCGGACGCGGCCGCCCTCTCCCTCGCCCTGCGCGAGGGCACGGCCTCGGTCGAGGTCGACGGCGAGACCGTCGCCCTCGCCCCCGACGAGGTGATCATCACCGAGACACCCCGCGAGGGCTGGTCGGTCGCCTCCGACGCGGGTGCGACGGTGGCGCTCGACCTGGAGATCACGGAGGAGCTGCGCCGCGCGGGCCTCGCCCGGGACGCCATCCGCCTGATCCAGGAGGCCCGCAAGAACAGCGGCCTCGACGTCGCCGACCGGATCGCCCTGCGCTGGACGGCCACCGACCCGGCCACGATCGCCGCGCTGACCGGCCACTCGGGGCTGATCGCCGACGAGGTCCTCGCCACGGACTTCGCCCAGGGCGAGGCGGACGACACGTACGGGACGCCGTTCACGGACGAGGGCCTGTCCCTGACGTTCCGCCTGCGCAAGCAGTAGCGAGGAGAACGACGAGGGCCCGCCTCCCCCTGCCGGGGAGGCGGGCCCTCGTCGTCGTACCGCTGGAAGGCATCAGGCAGAAGGGCGGGCCCCGGGTCAGAAA
>NZ_JBHYJX010000019.1:0-128739 GCF_042740985.1 Streptomyces sp. NPDC058985
GGGCCGCTCGGCGCGGTGGGCGCCCACCCCGCGGCTCCGCGGGTTTTCGCGCGGTCCGCCCCGGCCCGGGCGCCCCACCCCGGGGCGTGGGGAGGGCCGCCCGTCCGTGCGACGGGTCAGCAGCGCTTGCGCAGGGCCGCCAGGTTGTCGTAGCTGATCTTGGCCTCCCGCAGCGACTGCGCCGGGTCGGTGGCGCTCGGGGAGTTGTCGTCCTCGATCATCGGGTTGTGGTAGTTCCGCTCCCCGACCCGGGAGAAGAACGTGCGGTAGTCGATGACACCCGTGCCGAAGGGCACCATGTCGTAGCCCATTCCGTTGGTGGTGCTGACCACGCCGTCCTTGGCGTGGAACAGCGGGTAGCGCTTGTTGTTGCGGGCGACCAGACCCGCCGGGTCGAAGACGTCCTTCCGGGTCGAGCCGTCGTGGGCGGTGTAGGAGTGGAACTTGTACTGGGCCACGTGCGCCCAGAAGATGTCCATCTCCAGCCAGACCACCTTCGGGTCGGTGACCTTGAGGAAGTACTCCAGTTTCCGGATGCCCGAACTGCGGGTCGGCCGGCCCTGGTCGTCCAGCGGTCCGCCGTCGAGCAGGAAGCCGTAGGCGCCGTCGTGGTTGTGGGTGTAGAGCTTGATGCCCTCGCGGCGGGCGATCCGGCCGAGGGCGTTCCACTTGTCGGCGGCCACGTCCCAGTCGGCGCGGTAGGAGCTGCCGGTGGGGTCGCCGCCGGTGCCCATGTGGTCCATGCCGAGGATGTTGGCTATCTCCAGGTGCTTCTTGAAGGTCTCCTTGTCCTCGGTGGTCAGCGGCCAGGAGGAGGGGATGAAGCCGTGGTTGCCCTGGGCGCGCAGGCCGTAGTCGTCGAGCCAGGAGCGGAGCAGCTTCGCGCCCTTCACCGACTCCAGGCCGGCGCCGCCCGGGGCGTTGGCGTGCTGGTTGTACCCGGCGAACTCGACCTGCCGGTAGCCGTGGCGGGCGAGCTGCTTGAACACCTCGCGGAAGCCGGAGGGCAGGTCGGAGGCGAGGGGGTCGCGGGCGGTGGCGTCGCGGACGGTGTAGAGGATGATGCCGCGCTTGTCCGCGGGGACGAGGACCTGCCCGCGGCCGTGACCGTGACCATGGTCGTGGTCGTGGTCGTGGTCATGACCGTGTCCGTGGCCGTGGTCTCTGCCGCGGTCCTGCGCGAGAGCCGGGGAGGCCCCGAAGACGGGGGCCGCGACGGCTCCGGCCGCCACCGCGGTGCAGGTGCTGAGGAAACGGCGCCGGCCCACGCCGAGGCTGCGGCGGAGGCTCTCGTCCGGGCCGTCGAGGGCCGGGTCCGTGCCGGCGTCGGTGCGGGAGGGATCGGTGAACGGGGTCACGGTGCCTGCCTTCTGGGTCGTGGCCTGCCCCGGTGCGGCTCGGGCGGGCCGTTGTCAGTGCCGTGTGTTTCACTCTCAGTAGCTGGATCTCGGCGGCGCGTGTGACGGAGCGTCAGTCGAGACCGGCCAGCCGGAGCAGGAGTTGTTTCACATCGGTGGCCGCTACGCGGTCTCCGACAGCGCGGGGGGTGGAGCAGATGAGGAGCGGACCGTCGTCGTCGCTCGCGGGGAGGCGGCCGTGGCTGCCTCGAATAGGTGAGGGATCCAGGGGCACGACCGCCATGCGGTAGCGCATGCCGAGTTTCTTGCGGGCCAGGGCGGAGGCCGCCTTGACCTTGACGTAGGGATCGAGGGGGTCCATGAACAGCTCGACCGGGTCGTAGCCGGGTTTGCGGTGGATCTCGACGAGCTGCGCGAAGTCGGGCGCGCGGTCGTCGTCGAGCCAGTAGTAGTACGTGAACCAGGCGTCCGGCTCGGCGACGGCGACCAGCTCGCCCGATCGGGGGTGGTCCAGGTGCTGGGCCTTCTTGCCCTCGTCGTCGAGGAGTTGCGCGATCCCGGGCAGGCCGTCCAGCGCGGCACGGGTCGCGTCGAGGTCCTCGGGCCGGCGGACGTACACGTGGGCGATCTGGTGGTCGGCGACCGCGAAGGCGCGGGAGGCCATCGGGTCGAGGTACTCCATGCCGTCCTGGGTGTGCACCTCGAGGAGGCCGGCGCGGCGCAGGGCGCGGTTGATGTCCACGGGCCGGCTGACGGGGGTGATGCCGTACTCGGAGAGCGCGACGACGGTGCGGCCCTCGGCGCGGGCGTCCTCGAGGAGCGGGGCCAGCGCCGCGTCCAGGTCGGCGGCGGCCTTCAGGGAGCGGGGGTCGTCGGGGCCGAAGCGCTGGAGGTCGTAGTCCAGGTGAGGGAGGTAGCAGAGCGTCAGGTCGGGATGCCGGGTGGCCATGATGTGCCGGGTGGCGTCGATGATCCACTGGCTGGAGACCAGGTCCGCGCCGGGCCCCCAGAAGTGGAAGAGCGGGAAGGTGCCGAGCTTGTCGGTGAGTTCGTCGTGCAGGGCCGGGGGCCTGGTGTAGCAGTCGGGTTCCTTGCGGCCGTCGGCGTAGTAGACGGGACGGGGGGTGACGGTGAAGTCGGTGTCGGCGCCCATGGCGTACCACCAGCAGATGTTGGCCACGGTGTAGCCGGGGTGCGCGCGGCGGGCGGCGTCCCAGAGCCTGTCGCCGGCGACGAGTCCGTTGTGCTGGCGCCACAGCAGGACGTCGCCGAGTTCGCGGAAGTACCAGCCGTTGCCCACGATGCCGTGCTCGCTGGGGTGGGTGCCGGTGAGGAAGGTGGACTGGGCGGCGCAGGTGACGGCGGGCAGCACGGTGCCGAGCGGTGCGCGGGAGCCGGACTGGCCGAGCCGCTTGAGGTGGGGCATGTGGTCGAGGAGACGGGGGGTGAGACCGACGACGTCCAGGACGAGGAGGGGGGTGGGGCGGGTCATGGCAGTTCCTTCATGCCGAGGTCGGTCAGCAGGTCGCGGGCGAGGGTCAGCTCGGCGGCGATGCCGTCGGTGAGCTGCGCGCGGGCGCGGGGCCGCAGCTCGGCCGGGAGGGCCTGCCAGGTGTAGGTCTCGACCTCCAGGTGGCGGGTGAGGGGGCGCGGCCCGCCGACGAGCCGGGTCAGCGCGGCCTTGAGCACGGGGAGGGTGGAGGTGAGGGGCGCGGCGGGGGCCGCGTGCAGGGGGACGTGGAAGTGGGAGCGCCAGGGTGCCGTGTCGGGCAGTGGGCCGCCGTCGGCCAGGGCCTCGTCGAGGTCGTCGGTGCCTTGCCGGCCGCCGGCCGTGGTGGTGGTCCGGGTCTGGTGCAGGAAGCGCGGCTCGGCGAACGCGGCCAGCGCCTCCCGGACCGCCGGTTCGCGGGGGTGCTCGGCGTGCAGGGCGGCGGACAGCTGGGACTTGACGACGGGGACACGGGCGGCGGCGAGGGCGTCCAGTGCCGTGTCCGGATCTTCGAAGGAGGTGGCGAGGTGGCAGGTGTCGACGCAGATGCCGATCCGGTCGTGGCCGATCGCGGTCAGCGGGGCGATCGCGTCGTGGGTGGTCTCCACGACGCAGCCGGGTTCGGGTTCCAGACCGATGCGGATGGAGCGGCCGGTCAGGTCCTGGAGGGCGTCGAGGCGTTCGGCGAGCGTGCCCAGCGCGGCGTGCGCCTTGTCGGCGCGGGTCTGGTCGTACGCGGTGCGCCAGGCGAGGGGCAGCGTGGAGATGGTGCCGTCCGTGACGTCGTCGGGCAGCAGTCCGGCGAGCAGGCGGGCGAGGGAGGTGGTGTGTTCCAGGCGTTCCGGGTCGGCCCAGTCCGGCTTGTAGACGCGGTACTTGACCTCTTCGGCGCCGAAGCCCTCGTAGGGGAAGCCGTTGAGGGTGACGACCTCCAGGCCCCGCCGGTCGAGTTCGGTGCGCAGGCCGCGCAGCGCGGCGGGGTCGGTGACCAGGGCGTGGGCGGCGTCGCGGGCGAGCCAGAGCCCGATGCCGAGGCGGTCGCGGCCCAGGCGGCGGCGGACCGGCTCGCAGTGGTCGCGGAGCTGGGCGAGGACGCCGTCGAGGGTCTCGGCGGGGTGGACGTTGGTGCAGTAGGCGAGGTGGACGGTGGAGCCGTCGGGGTGCCGGAAGCGCATGGCTCACTCCCCGCCGCGCAGGATGGAGTTGCCCTCGTGCGTGGCGTCGGCGGTGGAGACGTCCAGCTCCAGGCGTCCGCTGAGTCCGTAGAAGGCGACGGGGTTGCGCCACAGCACCAGGTCCACGTCGTCCTCGGTGAAGCCCTCGGCGAGCATCAGGTCGCCGACCTTGCGGGTCTTGAGCGGGTCGCTCTTCCCCCAGTCGGCGGCGGAGTTCACCAGGACCCGCTCCGGGCCGTACTCGCGCAGCAGGGCCACCATCCGGGCCTCGTCCATCTTGGTGTCCGGATAGACGGAGAAGCCGAGCCAGGCGCCGCTGTCCTTCGCCTCCTTGACGGTGGTCTCGTTGAGGTGGTCGACCAGCACGTGATCCGTGGGCAGCGCGGACTCGCGGACCACGTCCAGGGTGCGGCGCAGGCCGGCCGCCTTGTCGCGGTGCGGGGTGTGCACGAGGGCGGGCAGTCCGTGGTCGGCGGCGAGTTGGAGCTGGGCGGCCAGGGCGGTGTCCTCGGCCGGGGTCATCGAGTCGTAGCCGATCTCGCCGACGGCCACCACGCGGTCCTTGACCAGATAGCGGGGCAGTTCGTCGAGGACGGGGAGGCAGCGGGGGTCGTTCGCCTCCTTGGGGTTGAGGGCGATCGTGCAGTGGTGGGCGATGCCGTACTGGGCGGCGCGGAAGGGTTCCCAGCCGAGCAGGGCGTCGAAGTAGTCGCGGAAGGAGTCGGGAGAGGTGCGGGGCTGGCCCAGCCAGAAGGAGGGTTCGACCACGGCGCGGACGCCGGCGGCGTGCATGGCCTCGTAGTCGTCGGTGGTGCGGGAGGTCATGTGGATGTGCGGGTCGAAGATGCGCATCAGGACTCCTTGCCGTGGGGGTCGGCGTTGCCGGGCGCGGGAGGCTGCTCGGTCCCGGTCAGGGCCAGGACGCGGTGCAGGTCTTCGGGAACGGTGCGGCCCGCGGCGGTGCGTTCGGCGGCGTAGTCGGCGAGCATGCGGGCGAGTTCGCCGTCGCCGTGGGCCCGGCCGGCGAGATCCGCCACCCGCTCGACGGCGACGCCGGTGAACAGGCACTTCAGTACGGCGTGCCGCCACTGGTGGGCGTCGAGGTGACGGGCGGCGTACGGGCCGAGGGCGGCGGCGACGAGCCGGGTGTCGTTGGTGCGCAGCGCGTCCTCGACGAGCGGGAGGGCGTCCGGGCCGGGCACCAGGTGGGGCAGCGCGTGCAGGACGGCGCGGCGTTCGTCGGCGGTGCCCTGGGAGTAGACCCGGCTCAGGACCTCCGTGCCGGCGCCGGCGGCGTGCAGGACGAGGACCCGGGCGGCGTCGGCGTGGGCGGGACCGCAGCGCCGGCCCGCCTCCGCGAGGCGCAGCTCCCACACGGAGATGGGGCCGTGGGTGCCGGGGTGGGCGGCGGCCTCGTCCAGCGCCTGGTCCAGCCAGGCCCGGGCGGCTCCGCCCAGCTCGGCGGTGAGGGCGGCGCGCAGGTCGGCGGGCGGGACGTGGGCGGGGTTGGTGCCCTGGGGGTCCTGCCCGGCCGGGTCGCCATCCGTGCCCTGGGTGGGGGTGGCGTGGGTGGCGCGTGGCTGCGTCATGGGTGTGGCTCCCTTCAACGGGTGGCGGAGGGCTCGCCCGAGCGGTTCGTACGGGGTGACGCCGCCGCGGCCCGGCGCAGGAACGGGAGGGAGCGTTCGGCGAAGTGGGGACCGGCATGGGAGTGGCGGGGCAGTTCGACGACGGTCAGGCCCTGGTAGCCGGTGGCGGCGAGGGCGTCGAGGACGGGCGGGAAGTCGATCTCGCCGTCACCGAAGGGGAGGTGTTCGTGGACGCCGCGGCGCATGTCCTCGATCTGGACGTGGCGCAGCCAGGGGGCGGCGGCGCGCACGCAGTCGGCGGGAGGGAGGGGTTCGAGGCACTGGCAGTGGCCGATGTCCAGGGTGAGGCCGAGGTGCTCGGGGTCGCCGAGGGCGCGGCGCAGGGTGTGGAAGTCGGCGAGTTCGGCCAGGAGGTGGCCCGGTTCGGGCTCGACGGCGAGCGGGACGCCCGCGGTGGCGGCGGCCTCCAGGACCGGGGTGAGGGACTCGGCCAGCCGCTTCCACGCCGTGTCCTGGTCCGTGCCGGCCGGGGTGACGCCGCTGAAGCAGTGCACCGCGTGGGCCCCCAGGTCGGCGGCGACCCGGACGGCGCGGACCAGGAGGCCGGCGCGGCGAGCGCGGTCGTCGGGGTCCGGGTCGAGCAGGGAGGGGCCGTGCTTGCGGCGCGGGTCGAGCACGTAGCGGGCGCCCGTCTCCACCGTGACGCCCAGCCCGAGCGCGTCCAGCCGGCGGGCGACCCGGCGGGTGCGGTCGGCCAGGTCGTCGCCCAGGGGGTCGAGATGCATGTGGTCCAGCGTCAGGCCGACGCCGTCGTAGCCCAGGTCGGCGAGGAGGCCGAGGGCGTCGTCGAGCCGGAGGTCGGCGAGGCCGTTGGTGCCGTAGCCGAAGCGGAGGGGGGACGAGGGGGTGGCGCCGGGCGCGTCCGGGGCGGCCTTCGGGGCGTGGCTCACGTGATGCTCACCTTCCTCATGGCGGCCCTCCTCGCGAACAGCCGGCCGGCCGGGGCCAGGGCCGCGATCAGCAGCGACGTGGCGGGTGCCCCGGCGCGGGCGGCGAGGGCCGCCTGGAGCGGGATCGTGGCCCGGATGCCGCCACCGACGGCGCGTTGGGTGAGCGGGGGTGAGGGGTTGAGCGCGGCGTGGAAGTAGGGACGGGCCGCGGTGGCGGCGTACACGGCGCCCAGGCCGGCGGCGAGGACATCCCCGGCGTCCGGGGCGCCCGCGGCCCGCTTGGGGCCCGGCAGGCCGGGGGCGGCTGCTGCCCACCGGCCTGCCGGGAGTCGGGTGCGGCGGTGGCCGGCCACCAGCCGGGTCAGCACCCCCGTCGTCACCAGGGCCGCCGAGGGTGCCAGGACCGAACCGCCGGTGGTCTCCCGGCGGGAGACGGCCGTGACCGCGAGGGTGTGACTGCCGAGCAGCGCGGCGGAGGGCAGCGCGGCCCGGGTCCCGCCGGAGGTGGCGGCCGCGCCCAGGAGCAGGTCGAGGCCGCGGGCGGCGGCCATGGCCGCGGGCCCGGCGGGTGTGTGCTTCAGGACGAGGTCGTAGGCCCACACCGACCCCGCGAGTGGCGCGGCCACCGCCAGGGCGGGACGCCCGGCCGCGGCGGCGAGGGCGAGACCGGCACCGGTGAGGCCGCAGGCCGCGGCGAGGGCGGCGGCCGGACGGATCCGGCCGGACGGAAGCGGTCGGTGCGGACGCTCCACGGCGTCCTCGGCCCGGTCCGCCCAGTCGTTCAGGGCCATGCCCGCCTCGTACAGGCACAGGGACGACCCGATGGCGAGCAGCGTACGGCGCCCGGGCCGCACCCCGGCCGCGGCGGCACCGGCCAGGGCGTCGCCGGGGACGGTGAACAGGGCCGGCAGCCGCAGCAGTTCGGCCCAGGCACCGGCGCGGCCGGAGCGGGGGCGGGGGTGGGAGTGGGGCCCGCGGGTCGCGTCGCCGTCGGCGGGCGGCGTCGCAAGGCCGGTCTCCCGGTCATCGGCGGGCGGCGCGGCGGCGTCGGCGCCACGGCCATCCGTCGGCGCACCGGGTACGGCGAGCACCCGGGGCGAGGCGAAAGACCCGGACGAGGCGGACGACCCGGACGCCCCGGACGCGACCCGCGCCCCGGCGCGGGTCATCGCGGCACCCCGTTCTCGCCGTTCTCGGTTGCGGCGCCCCCGTCGTCCCGCAACCGCCCCGCGAAGCCCCGCAGCTCCGCGTACTGCTCCGCCAGGGACGACGGGCCGTCACCGACCGGGTCCTTGAAATAGAAGCCCAGTTCGCTCAGCGGGCCGGAGAGACCCTTCTCCTGGGCGCGGACGGCGAGGCGGGCCAGATCGAGGACCAGCGGAGCGGCCAGCGCCGAGTCGCAGCCCTGCCAGGTGGTCTGGAGGACCATCCGGGCGCCGAGGAAGCCGTCGAAGGCGATGTGGTCCCAGGCGGTCTTCCAGTCGCCCAGCGCCGGCACGTCGTCGATGTGGACCTCGCCCTCGGGGGCGGCTCCGAGCGTGTCGACGAGGACGCGTTCCTTGCCGGCGTTCTTGGCGGCGGCCGCCGCGGGGTCGGCGAGGGCCGCTCCGTCGCCGCCGCCGAGGAGGTTGGTGCCGGACCAGGCGCGCACCGCGAGGGCTCGCTGGAGGAACATCGGGCCGAGCACGGAGCGCAGCAGGGTCTGCCCGGTCTTGCCGTCGCGGCCCGCGTACGGGAGCCCGGAGGACTCGGCGAGGCCGGCCAGCGCCGGGTGGTGCAGGCCGGTGGACGGGGTGAAGTTGACGTAGGGGCAGCCGGCGCGCAGGGCGGCCGCCGCGTACAGCGAGCTGGGGGGCAGGGAGTCGTCGGTGGGCGCGGGCTCGGTGGAGGCGACGTTCACGACGACGGCGCCCGCGAGGTCCTGGCGGCCCACGAAGTCGCGGATGTCGGACGCGAAGGCGTCGATCAGCGCTTCCTGGGCGGGCGCGGGGGTGCCCGGCAGCGGACCGCCGGGCCGGATCTCCCGGTCGGCGGCGACGAGTTCGGCGTGCACCGCGGACGGCAGGCCGTGCGGCAGCACACCGCCGTCGGCGAGGTGCTCGGCGCGCTTGGGCAGCGGGCAGTCGAGGGTGTCGTGACCGCCGAAGACGAGCGAGGACAACGATGGCAGACCGCACGACGTGAAGGGCGCGGTCTCGGTGACCATGCCGGTCGCCGGGTGGAGCCCGGCGGCGACGGCGGCGCAGCCCGCGATCGCGGTGGTGGCCACGGAGCCGCGTGCCCCGATGAGCCAGACGCCGAAACGCGGGGCCGTGGAGGGGGTGGGCAGGAACGGTTCGGCGGACATGGGCAGCCTCCTTGTCGTACGCGAACCGGATGTGAGCGCCGGAAGCGGGGGCCGGGCGCGGGGCCCGGCGGGACGACGGGCGGAGGTCCGGCGTCCTCCGCCCGCCGCCGTCTGAGCGCCCTTAGGAGGGCAGTTCCTTGAGCTGGATGTTGCGGAAGGAGACCTGGTCGTCGGCGCCGTGGTTCTGGAGGCCGACGTACCCGTCGGTCAGGCTCCGCTCGGGGTCCTTGTTGGTGAAGTCGTTGATCTTGACTCCGTTGAGGAACACCTGGAGGCGTTCGCCCCGGACCTTGATCTCGTAGGAGTTCCACTGGCCGGGCGGCCGCAGAACCTGGTCACGGGCCTTGATGTTGGCCGACTTGAAGGAGTAGACGGACCCCGTGGTGCGGTCCGGCGCGTCCGTGGCGTCGATCTGGATCTCGTAGCCCTTGTTCACCGCGGACCAGGGGTCGTCGGAGGCGGGGAAGCCCACGAAGATCCCGGAGTTGTCGTCGCCCTGCATCTTCCAGTCGAGCTTCAGGGAGTAGGACTTCAGCTCCTTGGCCTGGTACCAGAGCAGTCCCATGCCGCCGTTGGACTCCAGCGTGCCGTCCTTGACGTCGAAGGTGCCGGGGCCGGCCTGCTTCCAGCCTTCCAGGGTCTGGCCGTTGAAGATGTCCCGGTAGTCCTTGCTCGGCTTGCAGTCCGCCTTGACCTGGCCGGTGGCGTACTGCATGCCGCCGAGCAGGTGGCCGCGGAAGGCCTCGTCCGCGTAGGACTCCTTGGTGTGGCCGAGGCCGGTGTAGAAGGCGCGGCCGCCCTCGTAGGGCTGACACCAGGCGATCGGGTGGTCGCCCTTCATGTTGCCGCCCTGGTAGGTGGTCTCGTCCAGGGTGGCGAGGACCTTGGCCTGCTCGCGCGGGTTGGTGCGGTAGTTGTACAGCTCGTCGGTGTGCTCCCAGGCGTCGTCCAGATGCGCGGTGGACGGGTGGTCGTGGTCCTCGACGCGGACGGTGGCCTTCTGGATCGCCGGGTGCGAGTCGAAGTAGGCGCCGACCAGGCCGCCGTAGAACTCCCAGTCGTACTCGGTGTCGGCGGCGGCGTGGATGCCCAGGTAGCCGCCGCCGTTCTTGACGTAGTTCTCGAACGCCGTCTGCTGAGCGGCGTTGAGCACGTCACCGGTGGTGGACAGGAAGGCCACCGCGTCGTACTTGGCGAGGTTGGCGGTCGTGAACTGCCCGGCCTCCTCGGTCGCGGTGACCGAGATGCCGGCGGGGGCGCCGATCTCCTTGAGCGCGGCGATGCCCGCCGGGATGGAGTCGTGGCGGAAACCGGCCGTCTTGGAGAAGACGAGGATCTTCTTGCCGGCCTTGAAGGGCTCGGTGGAGAACTCGAAGTCGTCCACGTCGTAAAGCGCGCCGTCGCCGCCCCGGAAGACCAGGTACACGTCGGTGGTCTTCCTGGGCAGGGACCGCAGCGGTACGTCGACGTTCTGGAACGTCTCCCAGCTGCCCGTCGGCGGGATGTACGCGGAGCCGTGCAGCTTGCCCGTCGGTGAGCCCGTGCGCACCTCGAGATAGCCTCCGGCGCCGCCGGAGGAGGCGCGTACGGTCAGCTTCTTCTGGCCGTCGAACTTGTAGGGGCTGAAGGAGATCCAGTCGCCGTCGTTGATGTCGCCGACGGTCTTGCCGCCGTTGGCGCCGGTCTTGTCGTACGTCGTGATTCCCGACTGGTCGGCGAAGTGCTCGGCCTGGCGGTGCGGCGGCTGGATGACGGTGCGGGCGGTGCCGGTCAGGGCCTCCTGGCCGCCTGCCCCGCCGTCGGTGTAGCTGGCGCCGACGACGCCGTAGATGTTGGCGTTGGGGTCGTGGCCGCCGTCGCCGGGCGGCGGCTTGAGGGTGCCCTCACAGCCCATCTCGCTGGTCAGCTCGTGGGCGTGGGAGTCGTGGCCGAGGCTGTAGGCGACCTTGACCTTGGAGCAGTCGATCGTCTCCTCGGGGTCGGTGACCTTCACCTTGAACGGGATGGGCTCGCCCATCGGGAGCAGGGTGCCGTTGCCCGGGGTCTCGATGGTGACCGTGGGCGCGGTGTTGCCCACCACGACCCGCACGCTGGCGGTGCCGGTGTTGCCCTCGGGGTCCTTGGCGGTGAAGGTCGCGGTGTAGGTGCCGACCTTCTTGTACTTGTGGGTGGGGGTCAGGCCCTCGCCCTTGGTGCCGTCGCCGAAGTCCCAGCTGTAGCTGAGGTCCGGGGAGTCCGCGTCCTTGGCGCTCGCGGTGAACCGGACCTTGAGGCCGGCTGCGCCGGACGTCTTGTCGGCGCTCACCTCGGCGATCGGGGAGAAGCCGTCCTCGGCGTTCTCGATCCGGTAGAGCGCGGAGTTCTCGTCGCCCTGGAACCAGGAGAGGCCGTAGTCGAGGATGTAGAGCGCGCCGTCGGGGCCGAACTCCATGTCCATGATCTGGGTGCCGGTCCACGGGAAGTCGTTGATCTTCGCGACCGTCCCGTCGGCGTTCTGCTCGATCCTCTTGATCCACTGACGGCCGAACTCACCCGCGAAGAAGTCGCCGTCGTACTCCTCGGGGAACTTCACGCTGGACTCGAGGTCGGGGTCGTACCGGTAGACCGGGCCGCCCATCGGGGACTCGGAGCCGGTGCCGAACTCGGGCACGGAGGCGCCGTCGTACGGGATCCAGGCGGCCTCGGCGGGCGGCAGGTCGGTGAGTCCGGTGTTGTGCCGGGAGGTGTTCTTGGGCGCCGCGCAGTCGAACTCGGCACCGGACGTGCCGGTGGCGAAGTCGTAGTCGTTGTACGCGTCGTTGTCGCCCGTGCAGTACGGCCAGCCGAAGTTGCCGGCCTTGGTGACCTTGGCGAACTCGACCTGTCCGGCCGGTCCGCGGTTCGGGTCGGCGGAGCCGGCGTCGGGGCCGTAGTCGCCGACGTAGACCGTGCCGGTCTCCTCGTCGACGTTCAGCCGGAAGGGGTTGCGGAAGCCCATCGCGTAGATCTCGGGGCGGGTCTTCTCGGTGCCCGGGGCGAAGAGGTTGCCCTCGGGGACGGTGTACGAACCGTCCTCGGCGACCTTGATCCGCAGGATCTTGCCGCGCAGGTCGTTGGTGTTGCCGGCGCTGCGGCGGGCGTCGAAGGCCGGGTTGCGGTCGGCGCGCTCGTCGATCGGCGTGAAGCCGTCGGAGGCGAAGGGGTTGGTGTCGTCGCCGGTGGACAGGTAGAGGTTGCCCTCGGCGTCGAAGTCGATGTCGCCGCCGACGTGGCAGCAGGTGCCGCGGGAGGCCGCGACGTCCAGGACCTTCTTCTCGCTGGCCTGGTCGAGGGTGCCGTCGGGCTTGAGGACGAAGCGGGAGAGGCGGTTGACGCCGTCGAACTTGGCGAAGTCCGCGGCGGTGCCGGTCTCCGGGGCGTCGCCCGCGGGGGTGTCGAGCGGCGGGGCGTAGTAGAGGTAGATCGCCCGGTTGTTCTCGAAGTCCGGGTCGACGCCGACGCCCTGCAGGCCCTCCTCGTCGTGGCTGTACACGTCGAGCTTGCCGGCGACCTTGGTGACGCCGCCCTGGTCGGTCAGGCGGAGCGTGCCGTCGCGCGAGGTGTGCAGGACACTGCGGTCCGGGAGCACGGCGAGCGACATCGGCTCGCCCGTCTCGGGTTCGCCCTTGGCGAGCGGAACCTGCTGGAACTGCCCCTCGGCGGCCGCCGGTTCGTCGTGCTCCGGGTGGCCCGGGTGGGCGCCGGCGACGGTGGCCGGGGCGCCCACGGCCAGCATCAGGCCGGTGAAGAGGGCGAGGGTGGTGCGGAGCCTGGGGCGCCTCGTTGTCCTGGTGCTTTTGAGTCTGGTTCTGTGCACGAAGTCCCTCCGGGAACGGGTGGGCCGTACGGATCGGGTGCGATGACGTGCGATGCGGGCGCCGGGGTGCGCCGTCACCCCGGAGGCGTGGGTGTCCTGAACACTTCAGGGACGGTAACCGCGTTCGTCCGGGGCCAACACCCCTTGGGCCGGGACTTGTTTGAACTTTTTCCCAACTCAGGACAAAGCGGGATCCGGGCAGGCCGGACCGGGGACCGGTGGTTTCACCGGCCCCCTTCCCGGCCGACGGCCGGACGTGCGGGTCAGCTGTTGAACGCGGCGTCGAAGGACGCGCTGGGCGGCTCGAAGTCGAAGGCCTTGAGGCGGGTGAGGGCTTCGGGGGCGCCCTGGAGCCGGTCCATGCCGGCGTCCTCCCACTCGACGGAGACGGGCCCCTGGTAGTCGATGGAGCGGAGCATGCGGAAGACGTCCTCCCAGGGCACGTCGCCGTGGCCGGCCGAGACGAAGTCCCAGCCTCGGCGGGGGTCGCCCCAGGGCAGGTGGGAGCCGAGGCGGCCGTTGCGGCCGTCCAGGCGTTTGCGGGCCTCCTTGCAGTCGACGTGGTAGACGCGGTCGCGGAAGTCCCACAGGAAGCCGACCGGGTCGAGGTCCTGCCAGACGAAGTGCGAGGGGTCGAAGTTCAGCCCGAAGGCCTCCCGGTGGCCGACCGCCTCCAGGGCGCGCTGCGTAGTCCAGTAGTCGTAGGCGATCTCGCTGGGGTGTACCTCGTGCGCGAACCGCACGCCCTCGGCGTCGAAGACGTCGAGGATCGGGTTCCAGCGGTCGGCGAAGTCCTGGTATCCGCGGTCGATCATGGACTCGGGGGCCGGCGGGAACATGGCGACCAGGTGCCAGATGGCCGAGCCGGTGAAACCGATGACGGTGTCGACGCCGAGGCGGGCGGCGGCCCGCGCCGTGTCCTTGATCTCGGCCGCGGCGCGCTGCCGCACGCCCTCGGCGTCCCCGTCGCCCCAGATGCGGGCGGGCAGGATGGCCTCGTGGCGTTCGTCGATGATGGCGTCGCAGACCGCCTGACCGACCAGGTGGTTGGAGATCGCCCAGCACTTGAGCCCGTACTTGTCGAGCAGCTGGTGCCGGGATGCGACGTAGGAGGGGTCCGCGAGGGCCTTGTCGACCTCGAAGTGGTCCCCCCAGCAGGCGAGTTCGAGGCCGTCGTAGCCGAAGTCGCGGGCGAGGCGGCAGACCTCCTCCAGGGGCAGGTCCGCCCACTGACCGGTGAAGAGAGTGAAGTTGCGCGGCATGTCGCTGCCAGCCTCCTCAGGGGGCGATCGGGGTGTAGACGGAGTTCTTCTCGGCGCTCTCCTCGACCGCCGCGAGCACCCGCTGCACCTGGAGCCCGTCGGCGAAGGACGGCTCGGGGCGGCGGCCCTCGGCGACGGCGTGGACGAGGTCGCGCGCCTGGTGCACGAAGGTGTGCTCGTAGCCGAGTCCGTGACCCGGCGGCCACCAGGCATCCAGGTAGGGGTGCTCGGGCTCGGTGACGAGGATGCGGCGGAACCCGGCGTGCTCCCCGGGCTCCGTACCGTCGAGGTACGACAGCTCGTTGAGCCGTTCCAGGTCGAAGGCGAGCGAGCCGCGCTCACCGTTGAGTTCGATGCGCAGGGAGTTCTTGCGGCCGGTGGCGTACCGGGTGGCCTCGAAGGAGACCAGGGCGCCGGAGGTGAGGCGGCCGGTGAACACGGCGGCGTCGTCGACGGTGACCTCACCCATGGTGCCGTCCGCCGAGCCCGCGGTCAGGCCCCGGGCGGCGCCGGCGGCCAGCGGGCGCTGCCGTACGAAGGTCTCGGTGAGGGCGGAGACGCCCGCGATCCTCTCCCCCGTCAGGTACTGGGCGAGGTCGACGATGTGGGCGCCGAGGTCGCCGAGCGCCCCCGATCCGGCGAGTTCCTTGCGCAGCCGCCAGGTGAGCGGGGCCTGGGGGTCCACCAGCCAGTCCTGGAGGTAGGTCACCCGCACGTGCCGCAGCCGCCCGACGCGGCCCTCGGCGACCATCCGCCGGGCCAGCGCGGTGGCGGGCACCCGGCGGTAGTTGAAGCCGACCATGGCCAGCTGGCCGCGTGCGCCCGCCTCCTCGGCGACGCGCGTCATCTCCTCGGCCTCCTCGACGGTGTTGGCCAGCGGCTTCTCGCACAGCACGTGCTTGCCGGCGGCCAGCGCGGCCAGCGCGATCTCGGCGTGGCTGTCGCCGGGGGTGCAGACGTCGACGAGGTCGATGTCGTCCCGTTCGACCAGGGCCCGCCAGTCCGTCTCGGTGCTCTGCCAGCCGTGCCGGTCGGCCGCCGTGCGGACGGCGTCGGCGTCCCGCCCGCAGATCGCGGCCATCACCGGGTTCAGCGGCAGGTCGAAGACCCGGCCGGCGGTGCGCCAGCCCTGGGAGTGGGCGGCGCCCATGAAGGCGTAGCCGACCATGCCGATGCGCAGGGGCGGTCTGTTCGCGGATGCCCCCGTAGCCCCGGTTCCGGTCCCGGCGGCTGCTGCCCCGGCCCCCTCGGGCTGCTGCGGCTGTCCCATGCGGATGTCCTCCTCGTCGTGGTGGCGCGGTGGGGGTGGGACCCGCCCCGGGCGGCTGGTCAGGCCGCTGCCGGGGCCGGGTCCTGGCGATCCGTCACTTGAAGCCCGTGGACATGTACTGGTCGACGTTCTCCTTGTCGACGACGGCCGAGTAGCAGGTGACCGTCGAGGGGATCTCGAACTCGGCGAGTCCGCTGACGCCCTTGCCCTGGCCGAGGGCGCGGGCCAGGTCGATCGCGGAGGCCGCCATGGTCGGCGGGTAGAGCACCGTCGCCTTCAGTACACCGCTGTCGGCCTTGATGGCCTGGAAGGCGGAGAGCGCGCCGGCGCCGCCGACCATCAGGAAGTCGTCGCGTCCGGCCTGCTCGATGGCGCGCAGGGCGCCGACGCCCTGGTCGTCGTCGTGGTTCCACAGGGCGTCGAAGCTCGACTGGGCCTGCAGCAGCTGGGCCATCTTGGACTGCCCGGACTCGACCGTGAACTCGGCGGCCTGGCGGGCCACCTTCTTGATGTTCGGGTAGTTCTTCAGACCGTCGTCGAAGCCCTGGGTGCGCTGCTGGGTCAGTTCGAGGTTGTCGATGCCGGCCAGCTCGATGACCTTGGCGTCCGGCTTGTCCTTCAGCTTCTCGCCGATGTAGTGGGCGGCGTTGAGCCCCATGCCGTAGTTGTCGCCGCCGACCCAGCAGCGGTAGGCCTGGGGGCTGTTGAAGATGCGGTCGAGGTTGACGACCGGGATGCCGGCGCGCATCGCCTTGAGGCCGATCTGGGTGAGGGCCTTGCCGTCCGCGGGGAGGATGACCAGGACGTCGACCTTCTTGTTGATGAGGGTCTCGATCTGGCCGATCTGCTGGGCGGTGTCGTTGGAGCCCTCGGTGACCTCGAGGCTGACGTCCGAGTACTTCTTGGCGCGGTTCTGCGCCTGGTCGTTGACGGCGTTGAGCCAGCCGTGGTCGGCCTGCGGACCCGCGTAGCCGATGGTGACCTGCTTGCCGGGCTTGTCGTCGGCGGCCGGCTGCGTGTCCGCCGCCTGGTCGCCGCCGTCGTCCGGGTCGTTGCTCGTGCACCCGGTGAGGACGGCACCGGCGGACACGGCGGCGGCTCCGAAGAGCAGCCCTCTGCGACTCGTGAGCTTCGTCATGACGGTGAACCCTTTCCTCAATGCGTGCTTGCGGTACGGCGCTGGACCAGCACGGCGGCGACGATGATCGCGCCCTTGGCGATCTGCTGCACGTCGGTCTGCAGGTTGTTCAGGGCGAAGATGTTCGTGATGGTGGTGAAGATCAGGACGCCGAGCACGGAGCCGATGATGGTCCCGCGTCCGCCGCTGAGCAGCGTGCCGCCGATGATCGCGGCGGCGATGGCGTCGAGTTCGTAGAGGTTGCCGTTGGTGTTCTGGCCGGAGCCGGCCAGGGCGATCAGCAGGAAGGCGGCGATGCCGCAGCACAGCCCGGAAAGCAGGTAGATGTAGAGCCGCTGGCGGCGGACGTCGATGCCGGCCAGCCGGGCGGCCTCCGGGTTGCCGCCGACGGCGACGGTGCGGCGGCCGAAGGTGGTCCGGTTGAGCACCAGCCAGCCGATGACGGTGACGGCCGCGAAGACCAGGACCAGCGGCGGGACGCCCAGCACGTAGGAGTCCCGCTCGGCGAGGTCGAGGACGCCCGGCACCGTGACGACCTGGGTGCGCCCGTCGGTGATCTGCAGCGCCAGACCGCGTGCCGAGGCCAGCATGGCGAGGGTGGCGATGAACGGGACCATCGTGCCGTAGGCGATGAGCACGCCGTTGACCAGTCCGCAGCCCACTCCGACGACGACCGCGGTGAAGAGGATGCCGGCGAAGCCGAAGTCCTGGGTGGCGACGGTGGTCGCCCACACCGAGGACAGGGCGACGATGGCGCCCACGGAGAGGTCGATGCCCCCGGACATGATCACGAAGGTCATGCCGACGGTGACGACGCCGATGACGGACGCCTGGGTGAGCACCAGCTGGAGGTTGCGGGTGTCGAGGAACGAGTCGGGCTGGGTGATGCCGCCGATGAGGACCAGTACGGCGAGCACGCCGAGCAGGCTGAGAGTGCGGACGTCGGCGCCGGCCGTCAGGTTCTTCCAGGCGGGCCGGGTGTCCACCGGTGCCGCCTTGCCGGTGCCGTCCCGCGGCGGGGACACGTGCTGCGTCATGACGCCGGGCTTCCTTCCATCACGAGGTCGAGTACGCGGTGTTCGTCGAGTTCGCGGGCGGGGGCCTCGTGCACGACGCTCCCCTCGCGCAGTACCAGCACCCGGTCGGCCAGGCCCAGCACCTCCGGGACCTCGCTGGAGACCAGCAGGACCGCGAGGCCCTCGTCGGCGAGGCGCCGGATGACGGCGTACAGCTCCGCGCGGGCGCCCACGTCGACGCCGCGGGTGGGTTCGTCGAGCAGCAGGACCCGGCAGCCGCGCAGCAGCCAGCGGGCGAGGACCGCCTTCTGCTGGTTGCCGCCGGAGAGGGTGCGCACCGGCGCGGTGGGGTTGTCGGGCCGCAGCGACAGTTCGCGGGTCGCGGCGCGGGCCGCCTTCAGTTCGGCGCCGCGGTCGATCCAGCCGGCGCGCGAGAAGCGGGACATGGCGGAGACCGACACGTTGCGGGTGACGGACTCCAGCATCAGCAGGGCCTGCGCCTTGCGCTCCTCGGGGGCGAGGCCGACTCCGGCGCGGACCGCGGCGCGCACGCTGCCCGGCCGCAGCGGCCGTCCGTCGACGAGGACCTGTCCCGCGTTCGGCTTACGGGCGCCGTAGACCGTCTCCAGGATCTCGGAGCGGCCGGAGCCGACGAGTCCGGCGAGGCCGACGATCTCGCCGGGCCGCACCTCCAGGTCGAGCGGGGCGAACTCGCCGTGCCGGGTCAGACCGCGGACGCTCAGCACCGGCTCACCGGTGCCGGGGGCGGCGGGCCGGTCCGGGAAGACGTATTCGACGTTGCGTCCCGTCATCAGCGCCACCACCTCGCGGGTGGGCGTCTCCTTGGCGGGCAGCCCGCCGGCCACCGCCCGGCCGTCCTTGAGGACGGTGACCCGGTCGCCGATGC
Source organism: Streptomyces sp. NPDC058985 (assembly GCF_042740985.1). Taxonomy (NCBI): domain Bacteria; kingdom Bacillati; phylum Actinomycetota; class Actinomycetes; order Kitasatosporales; family Streptomycetaceae; genus Streptomyces; species Streptomyces sp. NPDC058985. Next base: position 18,337 of record NZ_JBHYJX010000019.1, read on the forward strand.
GGCGGATCTCCTCCAGGCGGTGCGAGATGTAGACGACGGCGACGCCGGCCGCGGTGAGGTCGGCGACGATGCGGAAGAGGTTGTCGACCTCGTCCGGGTCGAGCGCGGCGGACGGCTCGTCCATCACGATGAGCCGTACGTCGTGCGAGAGCGCCCGTGCCATGGACACGATCTGCTGCTGGGCCGCGGAGAGGTCCCCGACCAGCCGGCCCGGGTCGACCTCGGGGTGCCCGAGCCGCTTCAGCAGCTGGGCCGTCGAGGTCTTCGCCGCCTTTCCGCGCACGACGAAGCCGGCGCTGGTCGGCTCGTGGCCGAGGTGGACGTTCTCGGCCACCGACAGGTGCTCCACCAGGTCGAGTTCCTGGTAGATGGTGGCGATGCCGAGGCGCATGGCCGCGATGGGCGAGCGCAGGGTGACGTCCTCGCCGCGCCAGCGGATGGTGCCGGTGTCGGGCTGGTGGGCGCCGGCCAGCACCTTGATGAGGGTGGACTTCCCGGCGCCGTTCTGGCCGAGCAGGCAGTGCACCTCGCCGGCCTGGACGTCGAGGTCGACGCCGTCCAGGGCCCGGACCCCGGGGAACGACTTGGTGATGCCGGACATGCTGAGCAGCGGTGGTTCTGGTGCCATGTGAGGTCCCCTCGGCGGGCATGCGGGCCGGTGTCAGGGCAGAGCAGGGCAGGGCAGGGCAGAGCGCTGTGCTGGTGGAGCGGGACGCAGGTACCGGAGGGTGCCTACGCGGGTGAGAACAGGTGGTCGCTGATCAGGCGGGCCGCGCCGATGACTCCGGCGGTGGGGCCCAACTCCCCCAGGACGATGGGAAGGTTGCCGGTCGCCAGCGGCAGCGACTGGCGGTAGACCTGGGTGCGGATCGCGGCGAGCAGGTTGTGGCCGAGGCCGGTCACCCCGCCGCCGATCACCACCAGGCCCGGGTTGAAGAAACTGACCAGGCCCGCGATGACCTGGCCCGTGCTGCGGCCGCCCTCGCGGATCAGGTCGAGTGCGGTGGCGTCCCCCGCGGCGGCCGCGGCGGCGACGTCGGCGGCGCTGAGGACGCCGTTCGCCTCCAGCCGGTTCGCGAGTTCGGCCGAACCGCCCTGTTCGGCGGCCTCCATGGCGTCGCGGGCCAGCGCCGCGCCGCTGAAGTGGGCCTCCAGGCACCCCCGGTTGCCGCAGGCGCACTGGCGTCCGTCGGGCACGGCCTGGATGTGCCCGATGTCGCCCGCGCTGCCCGTGGTCCCCCGGTACACGTCACCGCCGACGACGATGCCGCAGCCGATGCCGGTACCGATCTTGACGACGAGGAAGTCGTGCACGGTGCGGGCGACGCCCGCGTGCTGCTCCCCGAGCGCCATCAGGTTGACGTCGTTGTCGACCATGACCGGGCAGCCGAGGTCCTGGCTGAGCGCCTCCCGCACGGGGAAGCCGTCCCAGCCGGGCATGATCGGCGGGGCCACCGGCACGCCCTCGGGGAAGCGGACCGGCCCCGGGACACCGATGCCGGCGCCGTCGAAGCCCTCCGCGAGTCCCGAGGCCCGCAGCTTGGCGGCCATGGACAGCACCTGCTCGAAGACCGCGACGGGTCCCTCGCGTACGTCCATGGGCTGGTTGATGTGGCCGAGGATCTCCAGCTCGGCGTTGGTGACGGCGACGTCGACCGAGGTCGCGCCGATGTCGACGCCGAGGAAGCGCAGTTCCGGGTTGAGCCGGACGTTGTGGCTGCGGCGCCCGCCGCGCGAGGCGGCGAGTCCGTCGGCCACGACCAGCCCCGTCTCCAGCAGCCGGTCCACCTCCACGGCCAGCTTGGACCGGGAGAGGTCGACCTGGTCGCCCAGCTGGGCGCGGGAGTTGGGCCCGCCGTCGCGCAACAGCTGGAGCAGTCGCGCCTGGTGGGTGTTGGCGGGCCGTGCGGTCATGCGTCTCACGAACCCCTCCCCGCCTCAATCGGCCTTGAGTATGCCGGTTTCCGGCCACGTTCCGTGGCCTGCTTTCGGAGGGAACGTAGCAGTGGGCGCCGGGTGTGGGAAGAAGTCACGCACGAATTACTGCGAACTTTCTCCACTGAGTGGACAAAGACGGGGGTGGCGTCGGCCGTACGCGGGCACGACGCAGCCGCCCGGCCGGTCCGCAGGGCGGCTTCCGTACAGGCTCCGACCTCAGGATTCTCCGCGCGCGTGGTACGAACGCCGGGTGTGTTCGGTGTGCTCGCGCATCAGCCGGGTCGCGGTCTGCTCGTCCCGATTGGCGATGGCGGCGATCAGCCCGCGGTGCTCGACCCAGGACTGCCGGCCGCGCTGGCGGGCGATCGGCGTGTAGTACCAGCGGACCCGGCGGTCGACCTGCGCGGCCAGTTCACCGAGGACGGCGTTGCTCGCCAGGTCCATGATCTTCGCGTGGAAGCGGGCGTTGAGGACGACCGCGGCGTCCACGTCGTCGGCGGCGACGGCCCGCTCCCCCTCGTCGCACAGCTCCTCCAGCGCGGTCACGCCCGCCCGCCCGGCGTTGGCCGCGGCGAGCCGTGCCGCCTCGGCCTCCAGGAGGGTGCGCACCGTCAGGAGCTGGTCCGCCTCCTCCTCGGTGGGCTCGTGCACGAACGCGCCCTGCGCCGGGCGCAGATCGACCCAGCCCTCGGTGTTGAGCCGCTGCAGGGCCTCCCGCACGGGCTGCCGCGACACCCCGAGGTGGCCGGCGAGTTCGCTCTCGACGAGGTGCTGGCCCGGCTGGAGGGCCCGGGTGGTGATGAGTTCGAGCAGCGCCTCGTAGACCCGGTCGCGCAGCGGACCGGGGCGTTCGAGCCTGGGCACCGCGCCCTGCGGCAGTCCTGCGGACAACATCGGTCCCCCTCGAAAGCCGGCACACCACCCCGTACGGGGAAGTATCGATTGTCTTTCGTCTACAGTCTACGGCGCGCAGCGGGCGGGGAGCCGGGGTGTAGGCCACGTCACATCACGGGGCGGGCGGGGGTGTTCAGGGGCAGCGGACGACCTGGCCGGCGTAGGAGAGGTTGCCGCCGAAGCCGAAGAGCAGGACCGGGTCGCCGGTGGTGATCTCGCCGCGCTCGACCAGCTTGGAGAGGGCGAGGGGGATGCTCGCCGCGGAGGTGTTGCCGGACTCGACGACGTCCCGGGCGACCACGGCGCGTGGAGCGCCGATCTTCGCGGCGAGGGGTTCGATGATGCGCAGGTTGGCCTGGTGCAGGACGATCGCCGCGAGGTCGGCGGGTGCGAGGCCGGAGCGCTCGCAGGCCTGGCGGGCGATGGCGGGCAGCCGCGTGGTCGCCCAGCGGTAGACGCTCTGGCCCTCCTGAGCGAACCGCGGGGGCGTGCCCTCGATGCGGACCGCGTTGCCCATCTCGGGCACCGAGCCCCACAGCACGGGGCCGATCCCGGGCTCCTCGCCCGGCGCGCAGGCCTCCACGACCGCGGCCCCCGCCCCGTCGCCGACCAGCACGCAGGTGGTGCGGTCGGTCCAGTCGGTCACCTCGGACATCTTGTCCGCGCCGATGACCAGCGCCCGGCTCGACGAACCGGCGCGGACCGCGTGGTCGGCGGTGGCCAGGGCGTGCGTGAAGCCCGCGCACACGACGTTGAGGTCCAGCGCGGCGGGGCCCGGCATGCCGAGGCGGGCCGCGACGCGGGCGGCGGTGTTCGGGGAGCGGTCGATCGCGGTGGAGGTGGCGACCACGACCATGTCCACGTCGGCGGGGGCCAGACCGGCCGAGGCGAGCGCCTTGGCGGCGGCGTGGCCGGCCAGCTCGTCGACCGGCTCGTCCGGCCCGGCGATCCGGCGGGTGCGGATGCCCACCCGGCTCCTGATCCACTCGTCGCTGGTGTCGACCATGCCCGCCAGGTCCTCGTTGGTCAGGACCCGGGCGGGCTGGTAGTGGCCGACGGCGGTGATCCGGGAGCCTTGGTGCATGGGTGGAGTCCTCGCTGCCTCGGGTACGGGATCCACCAGTGTGATCAGTGACCGACGGGTACGACGGCAGGTGATACGACAGGAAACGGGCGCCCGGCTTGTCGGCTTCGGTCAGCATCCCGCCGCCGGCGGGACACCCGTTCCCGTCCTCCCCCCGTCCGTCCTCGGCCTTCGGCTACCCGGTGAAGAGCTGGGTCGCCTTGCGGACGAGTTCGTACAGCCCGTAGGCGAGCGGTGCGCCCACCCAGAGCCAGGTGAAGGCGATCAGCGGCCGCCGGTCGGGCACGTCAGGCGGACTCTGGCTGCTCTCGGGGGACATCGGCGGCCTCCTTCGGTGCCTCGGTGGCGGGCAGGTGGTGGCGGGCGTGGACCGGGCGGACCAGCTCGTTGGCGACGAAGCCGACCACCAGCAGCCCGATCATGATGACGAAGGAGGTGCCGTACAGCTCCGAGCCGTGGCGGCCCGCCTCCTCCTGCCGGTCGGCGATCCAGTTGACGATCAGCGGGCCGAGCACACCGGCCGTGGACCAGGCGGTGAGCAGCCGGCCGTGGATGGCTCCGACCTGGTAGGTGCCGAAGAGGTCCTTCAGATAGGCGGGGATGGTCGCGAAGCCGCCGCCGTAGAAGGACAGCACGACGAGGGCGCACAGGACGAACAGCGGCTTGGAGGCGTCGCCGAACAGGGCGATCAGCGCGTACATCACCGCGCCGACGCCGAGGTAGACGCGGTAGATGTTCTTGCGCCCGATCAGGTCGGAGGTCGAGGACCAGCCGATCCGGCCCGCCATGTTGGCCGCCGAGAGCAGGGCGACGAAGCCCGCGGCCGCGGTCACCGACACGGGTGTGGAGGTGTCGGCGAAGAAGTCCGTGATCATCGGCGCGGCCTTCTCCAGGATGCCGATGCCCGCCGTGACGTTCATGCAGAGCACGACCCACAGCAGCCAGAACTGCGGGGTGCGCAGGGCGGCACGGGCCGAGACCTGCACGCCCTCCAGGGCGACCGGGGTGCCGTCCGCCCGCTCCTTGGGACGGGGCACCCGCACCAGCACCACGCCGAGCAGCATGAAGACGGCGTACGCCAGTCCGTGCACGAGGAAGGCGAGGGCGATCCCCGAGTTGTCGGTGCCGAAGGACTCCAGCATCTGCGCCGACCAGGGCGAGGCGATGAGGGCGCCGCCGCCGAAGCCCATGATGGCGATGCCGGTGGCCATCCCCGGCCGGTCCGGGAACCACTTGATCAGGGTCGAGACGGGCGAGATGTAGCCGATGCCGAGGCCGATGCCGCCGACGAAGCCGTAGCCGAAGACGACCAGCCAGTACTGCTCCACGGCCGCGCCGAGCGCGGAGAGCAGGAAACCGGAGGAGAAGCAGACCAGGGCGACGGTCATCGCCCAGCGCGGGCCGTGCCGCTCCACGAGCGTGCCGCCGAACGCGGCCGACAGGCCGAGCATGACGATGCCGAGCTGGAAGGGGAGCGCGCTCTGGGTGCCGCTGAGGCCGAGCGCGGATTCCAGGGGCGGTTTGAACACGGACCAGGCATAGGCCTGACCGATGGAGAGGTGGATCGAGAGAGCTGCCGGGGGAACGAGCCAGCGGCTCCAGCCCGGGGGTGCGACGGGGGGACTCATGGGTCCCCAACCGTAAGGACTGGGAAAGCGCTTGAGAAGACTGTTGAGCGGACAACCACTAGTGCTGCACAAAGCCTTGCTGGCTCAACTTCCATACTGTAGACAATATTTCGTCGACATCTGTTGTCAGTTCCGCGGTATCCCTCGACCGAACGGAGCTTCCCGTCATGAAAGTCGCAGTCCTCGGCGCCGGGGCGATCGGCGCCTACGTCGGTGCCGCGCTCCACCGTGCGGGCGCCGACGTGCATCTCATCGCCCGTGGACCGCATCTGGCGGCCATGAGGCAGTACGGAGTACGGGTCCGCAGCCCGCGCGGCGACTTCACCGCGCACCCCCGCGCCACCGACGACCCGGGTGAAGTCGGCCCGGCCGACTACGTGTTCCTGGGACTGAAGGCCAACTCGTACGCGGCGTGCGGGCCGCTGATCGAGCCGCTGCTGCACGACACCACGGCGGTCGTGGCCGCCCAGAACGGCATCCCCTGGTGGTACTTCCACCGCCACGGCGGCCCCTACGACGGGCGCCGGCTGGAGAGCGTGGACCCGGCCGGCGCGGTCAGCGCGGTACTCGCCCCCGAACGGGCCGTGGGCTGCGTGGTCTACGCGGCCACCGAACTCGAACAGCCCGGTGTCGTCCGGCACGTGGAAGGCACCCGGTTCTCCGTGGGCGAGCCCGGCCGCGAGGTCTCGGCACGGTGTCTGGCGTTCAGCGAGGCGATGCGCGCGGGCGGCCTGAAGTGCCCGGTCGAGCCCGACCTGCGCGGCGACATCTGGCTGAAGCTGCTGGGCAACATCTCCTTCAACCCGATCAGCGCGCTGGCCCGCGCCACCATGCGGCAGATGTGCCTGCACGGCGGCACCCGGCAGGTCATCGAGACCATGATGACCGAGACGCTGTCGGTGGCCGCCGCGCTGGGCTGCGAGGTCGGCGTCTCCGTCGAGCGCCGCCTCGCGGGCGCCGAGCGGGTCGGCGACCACCGCACCTCCACGCTCCAGGACCTGGAGCGCGGCAAGCCGCTCGAACTCGACGTGCTGCTCGCGGCCGTCGTCGAGCTGGCGGAGATCACCGGGGTCCCGGTGCCGACCCTGCGCACCGTGCACGCCCTGTCGGACCTGCTCGCGCTGAGGAGCGCCGCATGAGCCAACGCCAACGAAACCGCCGGAACCGGAACCCGAAGACCTACACCCGCCTCACCCACCCCCTCGTCCGTGACGCGCGCGACGCGCCCTTCCGACCCGCCACCTGGGACGAGGCGCTGGACCGCACCGCGCGGGGCCTGGCGGCGGCGCGCGGCGCCTTCGGGATGTTCTCCTGCGCGCGGGCCACCAACGAGATGAACTACGTGGCGCAGAAGTTCGCCCGGGTGGTGATGGGCACCCACAACGTCGACTCCTGCAACCGCACCTGCCACGCGCCCAGCGTCGCGGGCCTGTCGGCCGCCTTCGGCTCGGGCGGCGGCACCTCGTCCTACGAGGAGGTCGAGCACACCGACCTGATCGTGATGTGGGGCTCCAACGCCCGTTTCGCGCACCCGATCTTCTTCCAGCACGTGCTCAAGGGCATCCGGGCCGGCGCCCGCATGTACGCCGTCGACCCGCGCCGGACCTCCACCGCCGAGTGGGCGGAGAGCTGGCTCGGGCCCAACGTGGGCACGGACATCCCACTGGCGCACGCGGTCGGCCGCGAGATCATCCACGCCGGGCTGGCCAACGAGGCGTTCATCGAACGGGCCACCACCGGCTACGCCGAGTACCGCGCGCTGGTCGAGCCGTGGACGCTCTCCCTCGCCGAGAAGGTGACGGGCGTACCGGCGGCGGCCATCCGCGACCTGGCGCACGCCTACGCCCGCGCCGAGCGCGCCCAGCTGTGCTGGACCCTCGGCATCACCGAGCACCACAACGGCACCGACAACGTCCGCGCGCTGATCAACCTGGCCCTGCTCACCGGCCACGTCGGCCGCTACGGCTCGGGCCTCCAGCCGCTGCGCGGCCAGAACAACGTGCAGGGCGGCGGGGACATGGGCGCCATCCCCAACCGGCTGCCCGGCTTCCAGGACGTGCTGGACCCGGAGGTCCGGCTGAAGTTCGAGTCGGCCTGGGACACGGTCATCCAGCCGCACCACGGCCTCACCCTCACCGAGATGTTCGAGGCGATGGACGAGGGCTCGCTGCGGGCCGTCTACTGCATCGGCGAGAACCCGGCCCAGTCGGAGGCGGACAGCGAACAGGCGATCCGCCGGCTGCGGGCGCTGGACTTCCTCGTCGTCCAGGACATCTTCCTGACGAAGACCGCCGAACTGGCCGACGTGGTCCTGCCGGCGACGGCCGGCTGGGCGGAGACCGACGGCACCACCACGAACAGCGAGCGCCGGGTGCAGCGCGTCCGCAAGGCGGTGACCCCGCCCGGCACGGCCCGGGAGGACATCGACATCCTCTGCGACCTCGCGGCCCGCCTCGGCCACGACTGGAAGTACGCCGACGCCGAGGCGGTCTGGAACGAACTGCGCTCCCTGTCCCCGGACCACCACGGGATGACGTACGCCCGCCTGGAGGAGCACCAGGGCATCCAGTGGCCGTGCCCGAGCACCGAGGCACTGGAACCGACCTATCTGCACGGCAGGCTGTGGGAGCCGGACCCGGCCCTGCGCGGTCTGCCCGCGCCCTTCGGGATCGTGGCGCACGACCCTCCCGTGGACCTCACCGACGAGGAGTACCCGATCCGGCTCACCACCGGACGGCGCCTCGACTCCTACAACACCGGCGTGCAGACCGGCGGTTACGCCTCCCCGCTGCGCCGTGGCGAGTCGGTCGAGCTGTGCCCCGAGGACGCCGAGCGCTACGGGGTGGCGGTCGGCGAGGAGGTGCGGGTGACCTCGCGGCGCGGCTCGCTGCTCGCGCCCGTCTGGGTCGACACGGCACTGCGCCCCGGGCTGGCCTTCATGAGCTTCCACTTTCCCGACGAGGTGGACACCAACCAGCTGACCATCGAGGCCAACTGCCCCATCGCCGGGACGGCGGAGTTCAAGGCCTCGGCGATCCGGATCGAGAAGGTGAGCACCGGTGGACCTGCGCTTCGGTGACGGCAAGCCGACGGACGAGGAACGCGCGGCCGTCGACGCCCTGCTCGGCCCGCCCGAGTCGTCCTGGGAGGGCGCCGACGACCGTTCCGACGCCGATCTCAGGTGGGCCCGCGGCGGACGCGAGGCCCGGGACCGCCGCGACCTGCTGCTGCCCGGACTGCACGCCGTCAACGACCGGATCGGCTGGATCAGCGAGGGCGCCCTGGACTACCTGTGCCGCCGCCTGACCGTGCCGCCGGCCGAGGCGTACGGCGTCGCCACGTTCTACGCCATGTTCTCGGTCCGCCCCCGCCCCGCGACCGTCCTCCACGTCTGCACCGACCTGGCGTGCACGACGGCGGGAGCGGGCGAGCTGTGCGCGGCGGTCGAGGCACGCCTGGGCCCGGAGAGCGGCGTCAAGGTCGAACGCTCCCCCTGCCTGGGCCTGTGTGAACGAGCCCCCGCGGCCTTGGTGATACGCGCGGGACATTCACCGTCCGGCGACGATCCAGCCCGTCCGGCGTTCGAGGACGAGGCCGTCCAGGCCGACAGCGGGGGTCCGGGGGCGGCAGCCCCCGGGGTCGGGAACGGGAAGGGGCGGCGGGGGCGAGAAACCCACTACGCCACCGCCGTCACAGCCCCCGCGACCCCGGAGGCGACCATCAAAGCGGCCACCGCCCCCGAGGACGCCCCACCCGAACCCGCCCCCGCACTCGCGGTCCCCCAGGCCGGCTCACACGACCTCACCCTGCTCAAACGCATAGGAACCACCGACCCCACCTCCCTGGACGCCTACCGCGCCGCCGGCGGCTACACCGCCCTGCGCCGCGCCTTCGCCCTCGGCCCCGCCGGCGTCATCCGCGAGGTCACCGACGCCGGTCTGGTCGGCCGCGGCGGCGCCGCCTTCCCCACCGGACGCAAGTGGCAGGCGACCGCCGCCCAGCCCGACCACCCGCACTACCTGGTCTGCAACGCCGACGAATCCGAGCCGGGCACCTTCAAGGACCGCGTCCTGATGGAGGGCGACCCGTACGCCCTGGTCGAGGCGATGACGATCGCGGCCTACGCGACCGGCGCGCACCGCGGCTTCCTCTACCTCCGCGGCGAGTACCCGCGCGCCCTCGCCCGCCTCACCCACGCCCTCGCGCAGGCCCGCGCCCGCGGCCTGCTCGGCGACGACGTCCTCGGCCAGGGCTACGCCTTCGACATCGAGATCCGGCGCGGCGCGGGCGCGTACATCTGCGGTGAGGAGACCGCCCTGTTCAACTCCATCGAGGGCTACCGGGGCGAGCCGCGCTCCAAGCCCCCGTTCCCCGTGGAGAAGGGCCTGTTCGGCAAGCCGACGGTGGAGAACAACGTCGAGACGCTGGTCAACGTCCTGCCGATCCTGACCATGGGCGCCCAGGCGTACGCGGCGATCGGCACGCCGACGTCCACCGGGCCGAAGCTGTTCTGCGTGTCGGGCAGCCTGCGCAGGCCCGGTGTGTACGAACTCCCCTTCGGCGCGAGCCTGGGCGAACTGCTCGCCCTCGCCGGTGTCCGCGACAACCTGCGGGCGGTGCTGCTGGGCGGGGCGGCCGGCGGGTTCGTCCGCCCCGACGAACTCGGCATCCCGCTCACCTTCGAGGGCACCCGCGAGGCCGGCACGACGCTCGGCTCCGGGGTCGTCATGGCCTTCGACGACACCGTCCCGCTCCCCCGGCTGCTGCTGCGCATCGCCGAGTTCTTCCGCGACGAGTCCTGCGGGCAGTGCGTGCCGTGCCGGGTCGGGACGGTGCGCCAGGAGGAGGCGCTGCACCGGATCGCGGACCGCACGGGCGTCGCCGCGGCCGGGGACGTCGCACTGCTGCGGGAGGTCGGGCGGGCGATGCGGGACTCGTCGATCTGCGGTCTGGGGCAGACCGCGTGGAACGCCGTGGAATCCGCCATCGACCGTCTGGGGGCGTACGAATGACCGCGATACCGCTCGGAGTGCCGCGCCGGCTGGTGGAGTTCACCCTCGACGGGCAGGAGGCCCGGGTCCCCGAGGGGTCGACGATCCTGGACGCCTGCCGGGCCGCCGGGAAGGACGTCCCGACCCTGTGCCAGGGTGACACGCTCACCCCGAAGAACGCCTGCCGGGTCTGCGTCGTGGAGGTCGAGGGCGGCCGGACCCTCGCCCCCGCCTGTTCGCGCCGCGCGGAGGAGGGCATGGTGGTGCGCACGGACACCGAGCGTGCCCGGCACAGCCGCAAGGTCGTGCTCGAACTGCTCGCGTCCTCGGTCGACCTCTCCACCACCCCGTCGGTGGCCCGGTGGATCAAGGAGTACGAGGCGAAGCCGGACCGCTTCGGGCCCGACGCCGCCCGCGTCGACGAGGAGCCGCGCGTCGACAACGACCTGTACGTCCGGGACTACGGCAAGTGCATCCTCTGCTACAAGTGCGTGGACGCCTGCGGGGACCAGTGGCAGAACAGCTTCGCCATCTCCGTCGCCGGCCGCGGTTTCGACGCCCGGATCGCGGTGGAGCACGACGGTCCGCTGACCGACTCGGCGTGCGTCTACTGCGGCAACTGCATCGAGGTGTGCCCCACGGGCGCCCTCTCCTTCAAGTCGGAGTTCGACATGCGGGCCGCCGGGACGTGGGACGAGGAGCGGCAGACGGCGACGACGACGGTGTGCGCGTACTGCGGTGTGGGCTGCAACCTCACGCTCCACGTGCAGGACAATGAGATCGTGAAGGTCACCTCGCCGCACGACAACCCGGTGACCCACGGCAACCTCTGCATCAAGGGCCGCTTCGGCTACCAGCACGTACAGAACCGGGACTGACCGGCAAGGGGCACGACATGGGACGAGTGACGGAACGACGCAAGGTGATCCGCGTGCGGGACGGCGCGGTCTCCACCCGCCCGGACACCCTCGTCGCCGAGGAACCGCTGGAGATCCGGCTGAACGGCAAACCGCTGGCGATCACGATGCGCACCCCCGGCGACGACTTCGCGCTGGCGGCCGGCTTCCTGGTCAGCGAGGGCGTGCTCGCCGAGCGGGCCGATCTCCAGAACATCGTGTACTGCGCCGGCGCCACGGCCGACGGCTCGAACACGTACAACGTGGTCGACGTGCGGACCTCACCCGGCGTGGCCATTCCCGACATCACCCTGGAGCGGAACGTCTACACGACCTCGTCCTGCGGGCTGTGCGGCAAGGCGAGCCTGGACGCGGTGCGCACGACAGCCCGCTGGCCCATCGCCGACACTCCCCCGGTCCAGGTCACCCCGGAGCTGCTGGCGGACCTGCCGGACCGGCTGCGCGCGTCCCAGCGGGTCTTCGACCGGACCGGCGGGCTGCACGCGGCGGCCCTGTTCACCGAGGACGGGGAGCTGGTCGACGTACGGGAGGACGTGGGGCGGCACAACGCGGTCGACAAGCTGGTCGGCCGCGCCCTGCAGAACGGGGACCTGCCGCTGTCCCGCTCCGTCTTGCTGGTGTCGGGCCGGGCCTCCTTCGAGCTGGCGCAGAAGGCCGTGATGGCGGGCATCCCGGTGCTGGCAGCGGTGTCGGCACCGTCCTCGCTCGCGGTGGACCTGGCCGCCGAGACGGGGCTGACGCTGGTCGGGTTCCTGCGCGGCAGCTCCATGAACGTGTACGCGGGCGAGGACCGCGTCGCCCTGCGGGCCGCGGCCGCCCAGGGCTGACCCTGCTCCCCGCGGCACGGCGGCGGGGTCCCGGCCGGCGGGGAGCGCCCCCTGCGCCGCGGGGCCCCGCCGTGAATGGCATCGGTCACATCGCCTTTCCCCACGGCCTCACGCTCTGGTAGGAGTGGCTGGACCCGTACGTTCCCCCGCGAAAGCCGCGTTCCATGACTGACTTCGTGCTCGACCTCTCCCTGGAGGAGGCCCGCAGGCGTGCCGAGGTGGTGGCGGCGCTCGGTCCCGACTGGGACCCGGTCGCCGCGCTGCGTTCGGAGCAGGAGGCGCACGCCCTGCTCTACTCCGGGCTGGACGCGGAGCAGGAGCGGACGTACGCGATGCTCGTGGCGGCCGGTGTGCTGCCGGAAGCGGACCGGGGCGATGCGTCTCCCCATTGATCCGCAGGCGGACCGGGCCCGCCGCGCCTGGGTCCCCTGCCCCGGCTGCGACGACGCCCGCGACTGCGGGACGTGCGCCGCACGGCGGAACTGCCCGGCGCACTGGCGCTACCTCATAGCGAACGACGGACCGCGCGTCCACCTCCAGTGCCCGGGCTGCACCCACACCTGGACCCTGGACACCCGCCCCGGACGGCGCGGCCGGTCCGGCTGACCCGGCGGCGCGGCCCGCCCCGCCGCCGGGACCGGTCAGCAGATCCGCGGCAGTTGCTCCCCGAGCGGCATGTCCACCACCCGTGTGCCGCCGAGCCCGGTCCGGGCGACGACCATGCCGGGGTGGTCCGCGACCACCTCGCCGACCACCGCCGCCTCGGCGCCCAGCGGATGGGCCCGCATCGCGGCGAGGACCGCGTCGGCGTGGTCGCGCGGGACGAAGGCGACGAGCTTGCCCTCGTTGGCCACGTACATCGGGTCGAGGCCCAGCATGGCGCACGCCCCGGCGACGGGTGCCGGCACCGGCACCGCGCGCTCCTGGACGGCGATCCCGCACCCGGAGGCCGCGGCGATCTCGTTGAGCGAGGCGGCCAGGCCGCCGCGGGTCGGGTCACGCAGCGCGTGCAGGCCCGGGCAGACCGCCAGCATCGCCTCGACCAGCCCGCCCAGCGCCGCGCAGTCGCTCTCCACGTCCGTCTCGAACCGCAGGTTCTCCCGCTCGCTCAGGATGGCCACGCCGTGCACCCCGATGGCGCCGCTGACCAGCACGACGTCGCCCGGCACGACCCGCCGCGGGTGCGGGTCGACGCCGTCGGGGACCAGGCCGATGCCGGAGGTGTTGACGTAGACGCCGTCGCCGTGCCCGGCCTCCACGACCTTGGTGTCGCCCGTGACGACCCGGACCCCGGCCGCGCGGGCGGCGGCCCCGAGCGCCTCGGCCACCCTGGCGACCGTGTCGATCGGGACGCCCTCCTCCAGGATCAGCCCGCAGGAGAGGTAGGCGGCACGGGCCCCGCTCATGGCGAGGTCGTTGACCGTGCCGTTGACGGCGAGGTCGCCGATGCTGCCGCCGGGGAAGAACAGCGGCCGGACCACGAACGTGTCGGTGGAGAAGGCGAGCCGTGCCCCGCCCAGTTCGACCACGGCCGAGTCGGTCAGCGGCACCGGCGCGGGACCGGCCAGCGCCGGGACGACGACCTGCTCGATCAGTTCGGCGGACAGGGCGCCGCCCCCGCCGTGGCCCATCACCACGCGCGGCCCGTCCCGCAGGGGCGCCGGGCAGGTCCAGGAGAGCATGTCCGGTGCTGCGGTGGTGTCAGACAACGGCGCTGCCCTCCAGGCTCGTGGCGGACGGACGGGCCGGCAGTTCCAGCCGCCGGTACAGGTAGTACGCCGCGCAGGCGCCCTCGCTGGAGACCATGGTGGCCCCGAGTGGCGTGCGCGGGGTGCAGGTGGTGCCGAAGACCTCGCACTCGTGGGGTTTGAGCAGGCCCTGCAGGACCTCTCCGCTGCGGCACTCGGCGGGCTCGCGGGTGGCGATGTCGCCGACCTGGAAGCGGTGTTCGGCGTCGTGGTCCCGGTAGCGGGCGGAGAGCCGCCAGCCGCTGTCCGGGATGGTCCCGATGCCTCGCCAGGCGCGGTCGGTGACCTCGAAGACGTCGTCCAGCATCGCCAGGGCGGCCGGGTTGCCCTCGGGCCGCACCGCGCGCGGGTAGGCGTTCTCGACGGTGTGCTCGCCCCGTTCCAGCTGACGCACCGTGCGGCGTACGCCCTCCAGGATGTCGAGCGGTTCGAACCCGGTCACCACGATGGGCACCTGGAACCGTTCGGCGAGCGCCGGGTACTCCTGGGTGCCCATCACGCTGCACACGTGTCCGGCGGCCAGGAAGCCCTGCACCCGGCAGTCGGGCGACCGCATGACCGCCTCGATCGCGGGCGGGACGCGCACGTGGGAGACGAGCAGGCTGAAGTTGCGGATGCCGCGCCTGCGTGCCTGATGGACCGTCATGGCGTTGGGCGGGGCGGTCGTCTCGAAGCCGATGCCGAAGAACACGACCTCGCGGTCGGGGTTCTCCTCGGCGATCCGCAGGGCGTCGAGCGGGGAGTAGACGACCCGGACGTCGCCGCCCGCGCTCCGGACCTGGAACAGGTCACGGCCGGTGCCCGGCACGCGGAGCATGTCGCCGAAGGAGCAGAAGATCACCCCGGGGCGGGAGGCGATCTCCAGGGCCTTGTCGATGACCTCCAGCGGGGTCACGCACACCGGGCAGCCCGGCCCATGGATCAACTCGATGCCCTCGGGGAGGAGTTGGTCGATGCCGTGCCGGATGATGGTGTGCGTCTGGCCGCCGCACACCTCCATCAGCGCCCACGGCCTGGTCACCGTGGCCCTGATGTCGTCGAGGAGGCGGGCCGCCAGCTCCGGGTCCTGGAACTCGTCGATGTACTTCACCGCCGCGCCTCCTCTGCGAGGCCGTCGCCGTCCGCCGGGCCGGGCTGCCCGGCCCGCGCGGCCTGCTCGGCCTGTTCCCACGGGTCGCCGAACTCCTCCTGGAGCATCCCGAGGTTCTCGAACAGCTCCAGAGTCCTGCGGGCCGACTCCTCGTCGAGCCGTTGCAGGGCGAAGCCGACATGGACGATGGTGTACTCGCCGACCTTCAGGTCGGGCAGGTACTCCAGGCACACCTCCTTGACCACGCCGCCGAAGTCGACGGTGGCCATCCGGGTGCCGTCCCTGTCCTCGACGCCCAGCACTCTGCCGGGTACCGCCAGGCACATGTCTGTCTCCTCACTGGTTGAGAGCCGCGGCGCGGGCGGCCACGACGAGCTGGCCGAGGGCCAGTCCGCCGTCATTGGGCGGGATCGCCCGATGACGCAGCACGGTGAAGCCGTCGGCACGCAGGCCGCGGGCGCAGGCGGAGGAGAGCACCGTGTTGGCGAACACTCCGCCGGTCAGGGCAACCGTCCGCAGGCCGGTCTCCTCGCGGGCCGCCGCGCACACCGTCCGCACCAGGCGGGCGACGGCGTGGTGGAACCGGGCGGCGACGACGGCCGCGGGGGTGCCCCGTCGTACGTCCTCCACCACGGCGGCCAGCAGGGGCGCGGGGCCGGCGCTCAGCGGGGTGCCGTCGTCCCGCTCGCGGCCGGCCGTCAGGTGGAAGGTGTGGCGCGGATCCTCGCCGACCCCGTCCCCGGCAAGTACGGCCGCCGCCTCCAGCGCGATCGCGGCCTGTGCCTCGTAGCCGGCGTGGTGGCAGACGCCGGCCAGTGACGAAACCGCGTCGAAGAGCCGGCCCATGCTGGAGGTCGGTACGCAGTTCAGCCCGGTCTTCAACTGCTGTCGCAGCAGCGTGAGTTCGGCGGGCGGACAGGCCGCGGTGCACGGCAGGTCGGGTCCGGCGGCGAGGCCCGCGGCGTGCAGGTGCGCCAGCGCCATGCGGTAGGGACGTCGTACCGCCGCGTCGCCGCCGGGCAGCGGCACGGGGGCGAGGTGCGCGAAGCGGCGGAAGCCGTCGTACCCCGCGAGCAGGAACTCGCCGCCCCACACGGAGCCGTCGTCCCCGTGCCCGGTGCCGTCGAAGGCGACGCCGATCACCCGCTCCCCCTCGGGCACACCGTGCTCGGCGAGGACGGAGGCGATGTGCGCGTGGTGGTGCTGGACCCGGAGCACCGGTCGGCCCCCGGCGTGCCGTCGCGCCCAGGACGCCGACCGGTACGCCGGATGCGTGTCGGTGACCAGCACCTCCGGGCGGACGCCGGTGACCGACTCCAGCTGCCGTGCCGCACGCCCGAGCGCCCGCTGGGTCGACAGGTCGTCCATGTCGCCGATGTGGGCGGAGAGCCAGGCCCGGTCGCCCTGGCCGAGGCAGAAGACGTTCTTGAGGTCGCCGCCGACGGCGAGCGCCGGGACCACCGGGACGGGCAGCGTCACCGGCAGCGGGGCGTAGCCGCGGGAGCGGCGCAGGACCAGCGGCTCACCGTCGCAGACGCGGACGACGGAGTCGTCGCACGGCACGTGGATCGCCCGGTCGTGGGTGAGCCAGGCGTCGGCCAGCCCGGCCAGCCGCTCCAGGGCCTCGTCGTCGTCGGTGACGATGGGTTCTCCGGAGAGGTTGCCGCTCGTCATCACCAGCAGCCGGGGCGCGTCGGCCGGGCCGTCCGCGCCGGTCGTGCCGAGCAGCAGATGGTGCACGGGCGTGTACGGCAGCATGACGCCGAGGTCGGGGCTGCCCGGCGCGACGCCGTCGGCCGGCGTCGGGGCGCCCGGCACGGCACCGGCGTCCGTGCGCCGCCGCATCAGGACCACCGGGCGGACCGCGCCGGTGAGCAACTCCCGTTCCACCGGGCCGAGGTGCACGAGGTGTTCGATGTCCGCGACGTCCCGGGCCATCACCGCGAACGGCTTGGCGCCCCGGGCCTTGCGGCGGCGCAGCCCGGCGACCGCCTCCGGGCGGGTGGCGTCGCAGGCGAGGTGGTAGCCGCCGATGCCCTTCACCGCGAGGACGGCCCCCGCGGCGAGCATGGCACGCGCCGCGGCGACGGGGTCGGCCCCGGACGCCGAGCCGTCCGGGGTCACGGCGTCCCGGCCGTCCGCCGTGACGAGCCGCAGCCGCGGTCCGCACGCGGGACAGGCCACGGGCTGCGCGTGGAAGCGGCGGTCGGCGGGGTCCCGGTACTCGCGGTCGCAGTCGGCGCACAGGGGGAAGCCCGCCATCGTCGTCTGCGCACGGTCGTAGGGCAGGCCGGTGACGATGGTGAAGCGCGGCCCGCAGTTCGTGCAGGTGATGAAGGGGTGGCGGTGGCGCCGGTCGGCGGGGTCGGCGAGTTCGGCCAGGCAGTCGCGGCAGGTCGCGGTGTCGGGTGCCACGAGGGTGCGGACCCGGCCGCCGGCGCCGGAGGGGACGATGCTGAATCCGCGTTCCTCGGTGGCGGGGACCTCGGTCGTCTCCACCGAGTCGACCACCGCGAGGGGCGGTGCGCCGGGTACCAGCCGGGCGCAGAAGAGGTCGACGTCCCCCGTCGGGCCCTCGACCTCCACCAGGACGCCGTCACCGGTGTTGGTCACGTGCCCGGCGAGCCGCAGGTCCTTGGCGAGCCCGTACACGAACGGGCGGAAGCCCACCCCCTGCACCACGCCGCGTACGACGACACGGGCCCGCCGGGCCGGCGGGTCCCCCTTCGGTGGTGCACCCGTGCCGGGGGTGGTGTTCACACCTGGGCCCGGTCCATCACCGGGGCGTGGACCGCGTCTCCGCCCACGGCGGCGAGTGCCCGGTCGACGAGCACGCCGGCGCCCTCGCCGGTGCGTACGGAGCTGAGTACGACGTCGACACCCGGGTTGACCTGCTGCACGTGGGCGCGGAAGGCGGCCTCGTCGAACTCGGCCGGTCCGGCCAGGTCGGACTTGGTGACGATCACGAGCTGGGCGAGGCCGAACGCGGTGGGGTACTTGAGCGGCTTGTCCTCGCCCTCGGTGACGGAGGCGAGGACGACCCGCAGGGACTCGCCGAGGTCGTAGGAGGCGGGGCAGACGAGGTTGCCCACGTTCTCCACGAAGAGCAGGCGGGTGTCCTCGGGCAGCCAGTCGTGCAGGTGCCCGGCGAGCATGTCCGCCTCCAGGTGGCACAGACCGTCGGTGAGCACCTGCTTGACCGGTACGCCGGCCCGGGCCAGGCGGTTGGCGTCGTTCTCGGTGGCGAGGTCCGCGGTGAGGGCCGCGACGGCGGTGCCGCGCTCCCGGGCCAGCCGCAGCTCACGCTCCAGCAGGGCCGTCTTCCCGCTGCCCGGGCTGGACAGGAGGTTGATCACCGTCGTGCCCCGGGCGGTGAGTTCGGTGCGCAGGATGCCCGCCGCCATCGTGTTCTTGGCGAGCACGGCCTGCCGGAGGTCGACTGTGCGGCACATCGTCAGTTCTCCTCGGGGTGCGTTGCGGGGGTGGTGGTGACGGGCGTCCCGTCCGCCCAGGCCACCTCGGTGATGGTCAGTTCGCGGCCGGACAGCAGCTCGGTGGCGGCCCCGTGGCAGTGGGCGCACACCAGGTCCGGGGGCATCCCCGTGTCCCAGGTCCGTGCGCAGGGGGTGCAGCCCGCCCGTCCGGGGACCGTCCGGGTGCGGAGTTCGCAGCCCTCCAGGACCGTGCCGGCGCAGGCGAGTTCGAAGCAGAAGCCGAGCGCGTCGGGGACCACTCCGGCCAGTTCGCCGATGTCGACGCCCACCTGTCGCACCCCGTGGGCGCCGCGGGCGTGCGCGGCCTGTTCGACCTGGTCCACGACGGACATCGCGACGGACATCTCGTGCATCGCCACTCCGTCCTGGGCGGGGGATGACTGGCGCCGCTCATTGGTTGCGCCGCTCATTAGAGGAGGCTCGCCGGTGCCGGACCGACCGGCGCGCCGGGGCGGAACGGACGCGTAGCCCGTTCGGTGGTGGTGCTGTGGGGCGGCGTCACATCCTGCGGATGCGCAGGTACCGCCGGACGTCGGGCCAGAAGCTCGCGACGGCCACCGCCAGGGCGGTCGCGGTGAGAGAGGCGGCGGCACCGCCGACGAAACGCTTGTTCATGGGGTTCTCCGTTCTCGGTTCTCGTGGGCTTCGTGCGGCGGCGCGTCAGACGACCGCGGCGTCGCGGATCAGTTCGCCGGCCGTCCGCACCGCCTCCGGCACGGCCGCGGCGACCCGCGGGCTGAGGCCGATGCCCTCCTCGACGGTCCCCGGTTCGCAGCCGACGACCAGGGTCCGCCGTGGCGGCCGCGCGCCGGTGCCCGCGCACAGGGTGTCCAGCAGGGCGAGTACGGCGTCGGGTGACATCCGGTGGCCGTCCAGGGCGGGGGCGTCGGGTGCCCGGCGGGCGCCGGGGGCGGAGGCGTCGATCACGTACAGCGTGCCCGGCTCGCCGCCCCGCGCGGTCGCGTCGAGCAGGATGAGCGTGTCGTACCCGTCGAGGAGCCGGTAGGCGAGGTGGACGCCGCGGATGCCGATGTCGGTGACCTCGACGCCGTCGGGGAGGTCCTGGCCGGCCAGGACGCGGGCCGCCTCGACGCCGAAGCCGTCGTCGCCGAGGAAGATGTTGCCCACCCCGGCGACCAGAGTGCGGGGGCGGGCGGGTCCGGTGCCGGTGGTCATACGGCCTCCTCGGTGTCCGCGACGTCCACCTCGTCGGGCTGGAAGTAGAGGTAGCGGCCCTGTTCCCGGCGGATGTCGGCGCCGGGGTCGTCCTCGACGGTGACCGCGATGTGCACGCCCCCGTCGACGTCGTGGAGGACGGCCTCCACCAGGGCGCGCCGCCCGCTGAGGAACAGGTCCTGGGCGTCGGAGTGCCGCAGCCGGGGCCGCAGTACGACGCGGCTGCCGGCCCGCACGTGGTGGCCGTCGACGAGGACGTGGTCGGTGGCCGGGTCCACGGAGTCGTCGGCGCCGGGGTCCCACCACGGGGTGTCGGGCCGTACGCCGCCCGGCCCCGCGGAGCCGGGATCGGGCGGGGGTCCGCCGAACACCGGTACGCCGTCGGGCGGCCGGGGTGCGCCGGGGGTGGTGATCTCACGCAGGCCGCGGACCGCTCCGTGCAGCCGTTCCAGCACCTCGGCGGGCAGGGAGTCGGCGAGGTCGACGACCGCGGCGGCCCGGTCGTCGGTGCCGCGGGCCTCGCGCTTCTCCTCGTCGGTGAGGGCCGCGGTGCGCAGGGCGAGGATCTCGTCGATCTCCGTGGCGTCGTACAGCGCACCAGGGCTCTCGGGGGCGATGGCCGGGTGGTCCTCCAGGATGATCGGTGAGGACAGCACCAGGTCGGCGGAGCCGGGTTCGCCCGCGAGTACGGGCCAGGTGTGCAGGTTGCGGCACTGGGCGACGGCGCCCTTGGCCCACTCCGGCGGGTCCGTCGGCGACAGGAACCGTCCGGCGTCCAGGCGCAGCAGCGTGTGGGCGGCGACCAGGGACCGGGCCAGGGCGGTGTCGCGGGTGGGGGTGGTGTCACCGTCCGGCGTCCAGTCGCTGGTGTTCTCCAGGACCACACGGAGGCGCCGGGTGGTGTACGGGCCGTCCAGGTCGTCCGCGGACAGGCGCAGCCGGGCGCTGATCTCCTCGCGGCGGCGCAGCAGTCGGCCCACGACGCGCCCGGTGGCGTCGGTCACCGGCTCGGTGTCCTCCGCGGCCGGCCGGGTGACGGGGACGACGACTCCGGTGCCCGCGAGGGCGTCCACGGCGACGGTGAGCCGGACCTGTTCCTCGTGCCCCTCGTCCCAGGGGACCAGGACCCGGTCGTCCAGGCGCAGTTCGGCCACGGTCTCGAAGCCGCCGTCCGGCAGGGCCCGCTGGACGGTGCGCCGCACGGCGTGCAGGAACCGCACCTCGACGGCGAGGCTCGCTGCCTTGCGGGGTTCCATCAGCAGCTCGGTGTGCTGGAAGTCGTGCTCCTCGGCAGCCGAGGTCCAGGACGGGGGTACGAGGACGCCGAACTGCCAGCGCAGCCGGTTCTTGGCCGCCGAGGCGCGGTAGGGGTAGAGCACGTACCCCTCGAACAGCACGGCGTCGGCGACCTGGCGCGCGACGGCCAGCCGGGTCTCGGTCGCGGAGGTGAACGTGGTCGTGGTCACGGTGTCCTCTCCCCCGCCGCCCGCAGCAGATGGCCGACGGTGGCCTCCCAGGAGGGCAGCGCCTGCCGCGACCGGAAGTCGAGCAGCGCGTCCATGGCGTCCCGGGGCAGGCGCAGCCAGCCGGAGCCGGGGAAGTGCTGCTCGACCATCTCCCGCCAGGTCTTCACCGGCATCCGGAACGCGGCCTCCTTGTCCCACGGGACGGGTTCGACGTGGAAGCCGCGGGCCCCGGTGAAGGCGGTGCCGGAGAAGAGCATCAGCAGGGGCACCTCGCCGTCCTCCAGGGCGTTGAAGTAGCGGGTGGAGGCGATGTCCATGTCGTAGGTGCAGGGCACCACCAGGTCGGTCTCGGTCTCGCCGGTGAACCCCTGGACCATCACGGGCACTTGGGCGAACTGCACGGGGTTGAGGCTGCTGCCCCAGCGGGACCGCTCGCCGAAGAGGTCGCCCAGGGCACGGGCCTCGCCGTCGCCGTAGCCGCGGCGGGCCGGCTCGATGCGGATCTGGCAGCGCAGCGCCAGCGCGTGCACGCGGGTGCCGGGGGACGCGGTGACACGCAGCCGGAAGACGAGCGTGGGACCCGCGGCGTACGGGTCGGCGCGCACCCCGGTGCAGGAGAAGTCGAACGCGGTCACGCGCGGCCCCCTCGGTGGTCGCGGGCCCGCTCGCGGACGTGGGTGAAGAAGGCCTCCAGTTCGGCACGCGCCTGTGCGCCCCCGTCGAAGCCCTGCCACCGCAGCCGCATGCGGCCCACCAGCTCGTAGCAGATGTCGACCGGGACGAGGTAGCACTCGACGCGGTCCTGTTGCTTGCGCAGCAGCAGCGCCTCCACGTCGGGTTCGAGGAGGCCGGCCAGGGAGGTGGCGGCGAGTACCGGCTGCCAGGACTCCGGCTCCAGTTCGCTCTCGGTCGCGCCGGCCGGACTGGGGTAGAGGGCGACCAGCCGGTCCAGCGCGGAGTTGCGGAAGAAGAAGGCGACGGAGACGGGGATGCGCAGGCGTTCCCACGCCTGCTCGTCGACCTGGTGCCCGGGGTCGCTCAGGTAGCGTCCGGGGACCGTGCGGAAGCGGCCGGTGGTCCCGCCGGAGCGGTCCAGCAAATGGGCGCAGGGGTCGCAGGCACAGGCCAGCGCCCGCTGCTCGGTGTCGACCAGATGCCGGTGCCGGGTGTCGGCCAACGGCACCGCGCACAGCTCGCACCGCTCCTCCCGGGGCGGGCGGGGCGCCGTGAACCGCCGCAGCCCGCGGGGCCCGGGGTGCGGCGCTCCCGGTCCGGGTGCGGGCGGGTCCGGCAGAGTGGCGGGAGACGTCGCACGCTCGGCCGGGGCTGCCGGGTGGTGGCCGGCGGAGGTCCGCCCCGCGTGCGGGGCGCGCGGCCCCGGCCGTCCGGCGGCCGCGGCACCGCCCCCGTCGGCCGGGGGGTGGGCGCCGGTGCCGTGTCGGTCCGCGGCCGGGGTGCGGGCGGTCACCGCGGCGTCCGGGCCGGTGCGTGGGGGCCGTCCCCGGCCGCCCGCGGCGGGGCCGCGCCGATCTGGAGCAGGACCGGTTCCCCTGCCGTGTCGTCCTCCAGGACGACCTTGGTGACCTCGGGGGCCAGGCAGGCGAGCGCGTCGCGGGCCGACTCCTCCACGGCGTCCCGGGAGCCGCCGCATCCGCAGCCGCCGGACACGACCGGGCGCAGGCGCAGTTCGCCGGTGGCCGGGTCGAAGCCGGTGTTCTCCACGGATTGCGGGAGGCCCTCCAGGGCGCGGGCGATGCGGGTGGCGGCGTCGTGCGGGTGCAGCCCGTGCAGGACCAGCAGGCTCGCAACCAGGTCGTCGGCGAGCAGGGCGTCCAGGGCGCCGGCGGCCGGCCGGCCGGGTTCGCGGCCGAGCAGTTCCACGGTGCGGGCGAGCCCGGCGCCGTAGAACTCCATGAGGACGCGCACCAGTTCGTCGGCGGCCTCGCACGCCGCGCGGTCGCCGGAGGCGGCGAGCCGGTCCAGGATCTCCTCGACCCGCCGGCCGGCCCGCTCCGCGTCGAGTACGCCGCTCATCCGGCCAGACCGCTCAGTCCGGTGGGCACGTGCATCGACTTCACCGTCCGGCCGTCACCGGTGTACATGTGGACTCCGCACGGCAGACAGGGGTCGAAGCTGCGTACGGCGCGCATGATGTCGATGCCCTTGAAGTTCTCCGGGGAGTTCTCCTCGAAGATCGGCGTGTTCTGCACGGCGTCCTCGTACGGGCCGGGGGTGCCGAACGTGTCGCGGGTGGAGGCGTTCCACGGGGTCGGCGGGTACGGATGGTAGTTGGCGATCTTGCCGTCCCGGATGACCATGTGGTGCGAGAGCACGCCGCGCACCGCCTCGGTGAAGCCGACGCCGATGGACTCCTCGGGCACCTCGAACTTCTCCCAGGTCTGGGTGCGTCCGGCGCGGACCTCGGCGAGGCCCATCTCCGCGCAGTGCAGGGCGACTGCCGCGGCGTAGGCCTGGAAGTAGGTGCGGGCGCGGTTGCGCTCCAGCGCGTTGCTCCACTTCGGGATCTTCCACTCGAAGGTGGTCTCCGGCTTGGTGAGCGTGCGCGGCAGGTTGATGACGACGCTGTGGCCGGTGGCCTTGACGTAGCCGATGTCGACGAGGCCCGACAGCGCGGTGGACCAGAGGCGGGCGATGGGGCCGCCGCCGGTGTCCAGTGCCAGGTGGTCCTTGCCGTCGAACCAGCGCGGTGACATCACCCAGCTGTACTTGTCGTCGAAGTTCCGCTTCTGCGGCGCCGGGATGGTGTGCTGGTTCCACGGGTGGCGGGGGTCGACCGGGTTGCCGAGCGGGTCGTGGGTGACGAACTGCTCCTGGCCCTCCCAGTCCTCGTAGTACGAGGAGCCCAGCAGGATGCGGATGCCGAGGTTGATGTCGGTGAGGTCGTTGGTGACGAGCTTGCCGTCCACGACGACACCCGGGGTGACGAACATGCGCCGTCCCCAGTCCGACATGTTGGCGTACGTGAAGTCGCAGTACTCGGGGTCGTTGAGGGCGCCCCAGCAGCCGAGCAGGACGCGCCGGCGGCCGACCTCCTCGTAGCCGGGCAGGGCCTCGTAGAAGAAGTCGAAGAGGTCGTCGTGGAGGGGCACGACCCGCTTCATGAACTCCACGTAGCGCATGAGCCGGGACATGTAGTCGGTGAAGAGCTGGACCGAGCCGATGGTGCCGACACCGCCCGGGTAGAGGGTGGAGGGGTGCACGTGGCGGCCCTCCATCAGGCAGAACATCTCGCGGGTGTACCGGCTGACCTGGAGCGCCTCGCGGTAGAACTCGCCCTCCAGCGGGTTGAGCGAGCGCATGATGTCGGCGATGGTGCGGTAGCCGTGCTCGGCGGCGTGCGGGGCCTCGGTGCGTTCGGCGAGTTCGAGGACGCCGGGGTTGGTCTCGCGGACCATCTTCTCGCAGTAGTCGACCCCGACCAGGTTCTCCTGGAAGATGTTGTGGTCGAACATGTACTCCGCGGCCTCGCCGAGGTTGATGATCCACTCGCCGAGGTGCGGCGGCTTCACGCCGTACGCCATGTTCTGCGCGTACACCGAGCAGGTGGCGTGGTTGTCGCCGCAGATGCCGCAGATGCGGCTGGTGATGAAGTGCGCGTCGCGCGGGTCCTTGCCGCGCATGAAGACGCTGTAGCCGCGGAAGACCGACGAGGTGCTGTAGCACTCGGCGACCCGCTTCTGCTTGAAGTCGATCTTCGTGTGGATGCCGAGGCTGCCCACGATCCGGGTGATCGGGTCCCACGCCATCTCCACCAGACCGGTGCCGTCACCGGCCGTCGTCGAGGTCGCCATGGTGTCTGTGCTGCCCTTCGTCGGTTTGGGGTCTGCGGGAGAGGGTGCGGGGTCTCACCACGGCGGCCGGTAGCCGGTGGTGATCTCGCGGCCGGTGTGCCGCCACTTGGGCTCCTTGTCCACCGTCCGGGCCGTGATGGTCCGCAGCCTGCGGATCACGGCGCCGTACGCGCCGCTCGCGGTGCTGGAGAGCTTGCCGCCGGGCGGCTCGTCCATGAACGGCATGAACTTGTCGGGGAAGCCCGGCATGGTGCAGGCGATGCAGATGCCGCCCACGTTGGGGCAGCCGCCGATGCCGTTCATCCAGCCGCGCTTGGGCACGTTGCACTTCACGACGGGGCCCCAGCAGCCCAGCTTCACCAGGCACTTGGGCGAGTCGTAGGACTCGGCGAACTGGCCCTGCTCGTAGTAGCCGGCCCGGTCGCAGCCCTCGTGGACGGTGGCCCCGAACAGCCAGGTCGGGCGGAGCTTGTCGTCCAGCGGGATCATCGGCGCCGAACCCGCGGCCTGGTAGAGCAGGTAGGTGAGGGTCTCGGCGAAGTTGTCGGGCTGGATGGGGCAGCCGGGCACGCAGACGATCGGGATGCCGGCCTGCGACGTCCAGTCCCAGCCCAGGTAGTCGGGCACGCCCATCGCGCCGGTCGGGTTCCCGGCCATCGCGTGGATGCCGCCGTACGTGGCGCAGGTGCCGATCGCGACCACGGCCAGCGCCTTCGGGGCGAGCCGGTCGATCCACTCGGACGTCGTGATGGGCTGGCCGGTCTCCGGGTTGTCGCCGAAGCCGCACCAGTAGCCCTCCTGCTTGATGGACTCGTTCGGGATGGAGCCCTCGACCACGAGGACGAAGGGGTCGATCTCGCCACGCTCGCCCTTGAAGAACCACTCGATGAACGTGTCCGAGCCGCCGACCGGTCCGCACTCGAAGTCGATGAGCGGCCAGTGCACGGCGATCTTCGGCAGGCCCGGCAGGGCCCCGAGGGCGATCTCCTCGATGCTGGGCTGCATGGCGGCGGTCAGGGCGACGGAGTCGCCGTCGCAGCTCAGGCCGGCGTTGATCCAGAGGATGTGGATCGGTTTCTCGTCCGTGCCGACCGCGGCGGAGTCCGGTTCCGCGCCCGTGGCCGGGGGTGCTGCGTTCATCACTGCCTCCCGGGGAGGAAAACGGCGAAGCCGACGGAATCGGCCTGTGTCCTGGCTAAGAGTCGGCCAGCTCCGCCGACCGCGCACCCGTGGACGGCGGCCGGTCCGGCGCCGGCTCCTTGCGGACGAACGCCCGCCGCAGCGCGTGGTAAGGGGCTTCGGGGTCGAAGAAGATCTCGCGCATGCGGGAGAGTTCACGCTCACGGACCGCCGCCAGTGGTGCGACGGCCTCCCGGCGCTCGTGCTCGGCCTTCTTCGCGGCGAGGCGGGTCTGCGCCCCGGGAGCGGCCGACCAGCGTTCGGCCAGTCGGGTGACCTCGTGGGTGAAGCGCGCGGGCGTGCACTCCACCACCCGGTCGACCAGGCCGGTCTCCCGGGCCCGGCGGGCGCTGACCGGAAGCGCCTCGCGGGTCAGCCGCTCGGCCATGGCGGCGCCCACGCGGCGCGGCAGGCTGTACGTCCAGTACTCGGAGCCGGTCAGGCCCATGAGCCGGTAGTGCGGGTTGAGCACGGAGCCCGAGCGGCACCACACCTCGTCGGCGGCCAGCGCGAGCATGACCCCGCCGGCAGCGGCGTTGCCGCCGATGGCGCTGACGACGAGCCGGTCGGTGGTGGTCAGGACGGCCTCGACGAGGTCGTTCATCGCGTTGATGTTGGCCCAGGACTCAGCGGCCGGATCGGGCGCCGCCTCGATGACGCCGAGGTGGATGCCGTTGGAGAAGAAGTCGCGGGCGCCGCCCAGCACCAGCACGGAGGTAGGCCGGCCGCATGCCGCGCGGTAGGCGTCAAGCAGGCGCCGGCAGTGGTCGGTGGACTGGGCGCCGCCGGGGAACGAGAAGGACAGCACGCCGACCGCGCCCTCCTCCCGGTACCGGATGTCCGACCAGCCGTCGTCGTCCGCCGACGGCAGTACGGGCGCCGGGACCTCCCGCAGTCCGGCGGGCAGCCCGGTCAGTACTCCGGCGGCCAGGGCGAGCGTGGCGGGCAGCTTGCAGGCACGCGGGGCGCCGGCGCCGGTGCGGGCCCGCAGCTCGGGAAGCCACACCGCGCCGTCCACCGTGGCCCGGCAGACCGCGCCCGCGCGGGTGGCGAGCAGGTCGCCGGGGCGTCCGCGCAGCCGCGGCTCGGCGTGGCCGCCGTGCAGGAACCACTCGCGGCCGAGCAACTCGTCGAGGACGCCGGGCTGGGAGTCGGCGGCGCGCAGCTTGCGCAGGACGGTCACGGTCGGGTCGGCGGCCCAGTCGATGCGGCGCGTCCCCTGGCGCATCGGCGGCCGGGTCCGGGCACCGGGCACGCTGGGCAGCGTGCCCTGGCCGAGTGGGGTGTACGTGCCGGACGCGAACCGGTCGACGGCGGTCAGTACGGCGTCCAGGGCGGCGTCGGCCAGCTCGTTGCGGTACAGGTCGCTCTTGCCGACCCGTGGCACCGGACAGGTCGCGGTCGCCCACACGGGGCCCGCGTCCATCTCCTCCTCGGCCTGGAGGACGGTCACGCCCCACGCGCCGGCGCCCTCGTGGACGGCCCAGTCCAGGGAGGACGGCCCGCGGTCGCCGACGGGCCCGGGGTGCACGATCAGGCACGTTCGTCCCGTCCAGACCGCGCGGGGCACGACGGTCTTGAGCATGGGCGCCACGATCAGGTCGGGGGCGTGCCGGTCGACGGCCGCGCTCACGTCGTCCCCGCGGGGCGTCACCTCGGCGTGCACGGTGTGCCCGCGGTCCCGCAGCTCGGCGTGCACACGCTGGGTGAGGCTGTTGTAGGCGCTGGCGATGAGCAGGATGCGCATGGCGACCCTTCCGAGGGTGCGTCGGGCGTCGGTGCTGTGGGCGTCCGGCTGCCTGCGATGGTCGGACAGCCGGGCCCTCGAACGTCGACACCAGCCCCGCACCTCACCCGCACGGGTGACACTTCCCGCCACATGGCAGGGCTCCGACCGAGGGGCACAGAAGTGCCGGCGATCAGGACAAGTGGGACACTTGGAGTGTTCTGGGCACGGACGGACGTGCCCTCCGCGAGCGCACAGGCAGGTCGGCCATGCCCGAGGAACGCAAGACGTCGAAGCCGTCGAACGGCCACGGAACCAGTCGCCACCAGGGCCGCGAGCAGCACGGCTGGTCGCCGGACGTCGACGAGACGCGGCAGCAGGAGGACAATCCGAGCGCCCGCCGGTCCTTCCACGCCGAGAAGCACGCGCCGGGGCGCGGAGCGGGCCGGAAGACCTCGAAGGAGGAGCGCACGCCGGTCCCCGGCGACGTCGCTCCCGACAACGCCCGGCGGGGCGAGAAGCGCGGCGCCGAACCGGAGGAGGGCATGCGGGAGACCGGCGGCCGGGGCCGCTCCGGACGGCCGAGCGGCACGAAGGACGACGCCGCCTTCACCGGCGTCGACCCGGACGAGCCCAAGGGCAGGCACCGGCCCGGCTGATCCCCGCTGCCGCTGCCGACACGCGCGTGATCATGTAGGACCTTCGGAACGTACTGCTGTATTGATGTCCGGACGACCGGCTCCCACCAGCCGTCCGAAGGGCAGACCGTTCCATGCCGTCATCACGTTCCCGCACGCGTGCGCGCACCCCCTGGTACGCCCTCGCGGCGCTCTCCGCCCTGGCCGTGTCCGCCCTGCCGGCCCACGCCCGGTCCGAGAACCGGGCACCGGAGTTCGAGGAGCGGGTCCTCTTCCGGGCGGCCACCGACCCGGGCGGCTACGCCTGCTTCCGCATCCCGGCGATCGTGCGGACGACGGACGGCACGCTGCTCGCCTTCGCCGAGGGCCGCGTCCTGAACTGCGGGGACGCCGCCGACATCGACATCGTCCTCAAGCGCTCCACCGACGGCGGACGCACCTGGGGCCCGCTCCAGGTCGTCAACGACGGCGGCGGCGACACGCACGGCAACCCCGCGCCGGTCGTCGACCGCACCACCGGCCGCGTCCTGCTGACCGAGACCTACAACCCCGGCCGCACCGACGCAGCCAACTGCGCGATCCCCTGCGCCCGCACGCCCCACCTGCAGTACAGCGACGACGACGGCCGCACCTGGTCCGCGCCCCGCGACCTGAGCCCCGAGATCCTGCCGGCCGGCTGGAACTCCTGGTACGCCACCGGCCCCGTGCACGGCGTCCAGCTCACCGGCGGCGGCCACCCCGGACGCCTCGTCGTCGGCGTCAACGCCGAGACCTGGGACGGCGACCGGGTCACCGCCAACCACGCGGCCCTCGTGGTCAGCGACGACGGCGGCGAGCACTGGAAGGTCGGCGCCACCGACACCTGGCCCGTCGCCGCCGACGGCACCTTCCGGCAGAAGCCCTCCGAGCTGACCCTCACCGAACGCGCCGACGGAGCGCTCCTGGTCAGCGGCCGGGAGGAGCGGGGCACCGACCTCGGCCACCGCACCCAGGCCGTCAGCCGGGACGGCGGCGACAGCTTCGAGGCCCCCTTCCGCGCCCTGCCCGGCCTGTACACCCCGCAGGTGCAGGGGGCCCTGCTCCGCCTGGGCGACCGGATGCTGCTCTCCGCCCCCGCCGATCCCGACCGCCGCCGGACGATGTCGGTCCGCTCCTCCTACGACTCCGGCGCGACCTGGGACAGCGTGGACCGGGGCACTGTGATCACCCGGGACTGGTCGGGCTACTCCGACATGGTGGCCGTCGACGACACGACGGTGGGCCTCCTGTACGAGGCCGGGGCGGTCGACGCCCGCGACGAGATCCGCTTCGCCCGCTTCACCGAGGACTGGCTCCTGCCGCGCCGGGCCGCCGATCCCACCACCTCCGACCTCGCCCCCGGCGCGGCGCCCGCCGCGGTGCTCGGTGGTGCCGGGACGACGTCCGGCGCGGTGGGCGGTGCGCTCGCCTTCGACGGCGCCGACGACGCCGTACGGCTGCCGTTCGACGAGCGGCTGCCGCTGGGGGCCGGTGACTTCACGGCGTCGCTGCGGTTCCGGTACTCGGCGGCCGGCGGGGAGCAGCCGCTGCTGTGGATGGGCGGCGTCGGGACCTCGCAGCCGCAGGTGTGGCTGCGGGCCGAGCCCGGCGACGGGCGGGTCCAGGGGCTGATCACCGCGCGCGACGGCGCGGCGGCCCCGCGCTCGGCGTGGGTGCGCACCGACGGCGCGCTCAACGACGGGCGCTGGCACCACCTGGCGCTGCGCCGTGGCGGGGGCCGGCTCGCGCTGTTCGTGGACGGTACGGCGGTCGGCGAGACGGCGGACGTGCCCGGGTCGGTCGGCCGTGACTCGCCGTTCGGCGTGCACATCGGCGAGCGCGTGGACGGCAGGGCCCGCCTCACCGGCGCGGTCGACGACGTGCACGTGTGGAACCGGGCGCTGACCGACGAGGAGATCGCCGCCGCGGACCCGTCCGCGGCCATCGGGAACACCGTCCTGCACCTGCCCATGGACACCGTGGACGGGGTGGCCGCGGGCGGCTGAGCGCAGCGCCGGGCGGCTCAGCCGCGGCCGGTGCGCACCGGGGCCGGCACGGACGCGGCGGTGTCGTCGCCGCCTGGCGCGGGCACCTCCGGATCGTGGGAGCGGCGCTTGGCGATGACCGCGCACACCATGAGCTGCATCTGGTGGAAGAGCATCAGCGGCAGCACGGCCAGCGAAGCGTGGGCGCCGAACAGGACACTCGCCATGGGCAGTCCGGCGGCGAGCGACTTCTTCGACCCCGCGAACTGGATCGCGATCCGGTCCTCCCGGCCGAAGCCGAGCCCCTTCGCCCCGTACCAGGTCAGCAGCAGCATCACGGCGAGCAGCACCGCCTGAACGGCCAGCAGCCCGGCCAGCCGGACGGGGCTCACCTGGTGCCAGATGCCCTGGACCATGCCCTCGCTGAACGCGGTGTAGACGACGAGGAGGATCGAGCCGCGGTCGACGAGCTGGAGGACCTTCTTGTGCCGGGCGACGAAGCCCCCGATCCAGCGGCGCAGCACCTGCCCGGCGGTGAACGGCACCAGGAGTTGCAGCACGATCTCCAGCACCGAGTCGGCGGAGAACCCGCCCCCGCCGCTGCCGAGCAGGGCGGCGGCCAGCAGCGGCGTGACGACGATGCCCACCAGCGAGGAGAAGGACCCGGCGCAGATCGCGGCGGGCACGTTGCCGCGGGCGATGGAGGTGAAGGCGATCGAGGACTGGATGGTGGAGGGGACCAGGGTCAGGAAGAGCAGGCCCTGGTACAGCGGATCGGTCAGGAAGACGGGCACGAGTCCGCGCGACGCCAGCCCGAGCAGCGGGAAGACGACGAAGGTGCAGGCCAGCACGGTGACGTGGAGCCGCCAGTGGCGTACTCCGTCCATCGCCTCACGGGTGGAGAGCCGGGCGCCGTAGAGGAAGAAGAGGAACGCGATCGCGGCGGTGGAGGCACCGGAGGCGACGTCCGCGCCCGTGCCGCGGGCGGGCAGCAGGGCCGCGAGGCCCACCGTCCCGAGCAGCAGCAGGATGTACGGGTCGATCGGCATCCAAGGGGGCCATCGCAGGCGTTTCACGGTGCTCCACTTGCTTGTTCACGGTCATTCGGGAGCTCACGTCCGAAGGCTCGCGGGTCCCCGCTCCATCCTGCTCGCCCGCGCTGCGATCGGGAATCCGGTATACCGCTCTGACTGTCATCACGTACCGCGATAGCCTGGTGCCGTGTACGAACCCTCCCACCTGCGTACCTTCCTGTCGGTGGCGCAGACGCTGAGCTTCACGCAGGCCGCCCGGCGGCTCGGGCTGCGTCAGTCGACCGTGAGCCAGCACGTGCGGCGGCTGGAGGACGCCACGGGGCGTCAGCTGTTCAGCCGCGACACGCACTCGGTGGAGCTGACGGAGGACGGGGAGGCGATGCTCGGGTTCGCCCGCCGGATCCTGGAGGTGCACGAGCAGGCCACCGCCTTCTTCACCGGCACCCGGCTGCGCGGGCGGCTCCGGTTCGGGGCCTCGGAGGACTTCGTGCTGACCCGGCTGCCGGAGATCCTGGAGGGCTTCCGGCACGACCACCCCGAGGTCGACCTGGAGCTGACGGTGGAGCTGTCGGGCACGCTGCACCAGCAGCTGGCCGACGGGGAGCTGGACCTGGTGCTGGCCAAGCGGCGGCCCGAGGACCCGCGGGGCGAGCCGGTCTGGAGCGACCGGCTGGTGTGGATCGGCGCGGAGCGGCTGCGCCTCGACCCCGACCGCCCGGTGCCGTTGATCGTCTATCCGCCGCCGGGCATCACCCGGGCGCTCGCGCTGGAGGCCCTCCAGCGACAGGGCCGGGAGTGGCACGTCGCGTGCACCAGCGGCAGCCTCAACGGCCTGATCGCGGCCGCCCGCGCGGGCCTGGGCGTGATGGCGCACTCGCGCGGGCTCGTCCCGCCCGGCCTGGTACGCGTCCCGGACCGGGCCGGACTGCCCGAGCTGGGCCGCGTCGACTTCGTACTGGTGCACGGGCGGCGCCGGCCCTCCGCGCAGGGCGCGGCGGACGCGCTGGCGGCGGCGGTCCTCGCGGGCGGCGACCGGCTCCACCGGCCTCAGCGGCCGGGGCTCGGATAGGTGAGCTGCTTGACCCGGCGAAGGAAGGGGCGACGCCTCCACGTGCTGGACGCGCACGGTCTGGCGGGCGGTGCGGCGAAGGAGCCGGCGACACCGTACCGGCGGTAAGTGGGTCGTACAGATTCGGTGGAGATTACGCCACCGAAACTTACTCAACCGTCAGGAATCTGTCCGACCCTTCCCCATGTGAGCGCATTTTCTCTCGCTGACCAGCGCGAACATGAGCCCTGCTCGATTTTGGCACCCCTCCCGTCCCCGCTTCGGGTGGGGTAGCTTTCACCGCGCTGTGCGGGGGGTTCATTCCAGAGCGGGGAGCGGGGTTTGCGTGAGTTCACCAGTCCTCCCTTGACGTCGGCATCGCCGGTGGGCGGTCTGGCCGACGTCGTCTTCGAGCATGCCCAGGAGGATCCGGAGTACATCGTCCTGGGGCGCAAGGACGCGGCCGGGCAGTGGCGGGACGTCAGCGCGGGTGCGTTCCGCGACGAGGTGCTGGCGCTCGCCAAGGGGCTGCTCGCCCAGGGCATCCGCTTCGGCGACCGGGTCGCCATCATGTCCCGCACCCGCTACGAGTGGACCCTGTTCGACTTCGCCCTGTGGACGATCGGCGCCCAGGTGGTGCCGGTCTACCCGACCTCCTCGGCCGACCAGTGCATGTGGATGCTCTACGACGCCGAGGTGACGGCCGCGGTCGTGGAGCACGAGGACCACGCGATGACGATCGCCACCGTGATCGACCGGCTGCCGCACCTGCGCGGCCTGTGGCAGCTCGACTCGGGCGCCGTCCAGGAGCTGTACGACGCGGGGGCGCACCTCGACGACGAGGTGGTCCACCGGCACCGCAAGGCGGTCACGCCCGACTCGGTGGCCACCATCATCTACACCTCCGGCACCACCGGACGACCCAAGGGCTGTGTCATCTCGCACGGCAACTTCATGTGGGAGGCGGACACCGTCATCGAGCGGTGGGAGCCGGTGTTCCACTCCAGGAAGGGCGACGAGGCGGCGACCCTGCTGTTCCTGCCGCTCGCCCACGTCTTCGGCCGGATGGTGGAGGTCGCGGCGGTCCGCGGCAAGGTCCGCTTCGGCCACCAGCCGCAGCTGAACGCCGCGGCCCTGCTGCCCGACCTGGCGGCCTTCAGACCCACGTTCATCCTGGCCGTGCCGTACATCTTCGAGAAGGTGTTCAACGCGGCCCGGCGCAAGGCCGAGAAGGAGGGCAAGGGCGGCCCCTTCGAGAAGGCCGTCGACGTGGCCGTCAAGTACGCCGACGCGGTGGAGGCGAAGGCCTGGGGCACCGGGCCGGGGCCGTCCGCGGGACTGCGGATGCAGCACCAGCTGTTCGAGAAGCTCGTCTACGCCAAGGTGCGGGCGGCGATGGGCGGCCGCATCCGCAACGCCATGTCGGGCGGCTCGGCGATGGACCGGCGGCTGGGTCTGTTCTTCGCGGGCGCGGGCGTGCAGATCTACGAGGGCTACGGCCTGACCGAGTCCACGGCGGCGGCCACCGCCAACCCGCCCGAGCGCACCCGCTACGGCACGGTCGGCCGCCCGGTCCCCGGCGTCACCGTGCACATCGCGGACGACGGCGAGATCTGGCTGAACGGCGAGAACGTCTTCCAGGGCTACCTCAACAACCCGAAGGCCACCGACGAGACCCTGCACGACGGATGGCTGGCCACCGGCGACCTGGGCGCCCTGGACGAGGACGGCTACCTCACCATCACCGGCCGCAAGAAGGAGATCCTGGTGACCTCCGGCGGCAAGAGCGTCTCCCCGGGGCTGCTGGAGGAGCGCGTGCGGGACCACCCGCTGATCAACCAGTGCATCGTCGTCGGCAACGACCGCCCCTACGTCGCCGCCCTCATCACCCTGGACCAGGAGGCCGTCGAGCACTGGCTGGCGATGCGGAACAAGCCGCAGATGCCCCCGGCGGACCTGGTGCACGACTCCGACCTGGAGACGGAGGTGCGGCGCGCGGTCGTCGCGGCCAACACGCTCGTGTCGCAGGCCGAGTCGATCCGCACCTTCCGCATCCTCGCCCAGCCGTTCACCGAGGAGCACGGCCTGCTGACGCCTTCGCTGAAACTGAAGCGCAAGGCCATCGAGAACGCCTACGGTGCGGAGGTCGCGGCGCTTTACACGGCGTGAGTTCCCCGGTCAGGAATGCGCAAGAGCTCGTGATCGTTGACGATATGAGTACCACCTGACCACAACCGAAGGATCAAGAGCTCGTGAGCAGCAAGGTCCCCCCGATCATCCTGAACAACGGCGTCGAGATGCCCCAGCTGGGCTTCGGCGTCTGGCAGGTGCCGGACGACGAGGCAGAGACCGCCGTGGTCCAGGCGCTGGAGGCCGGGTACCGCAGCATCGACACAGCGGCGATCTACGGCAACGAAGAGGGCACCGGCAGGGCGCTCGCCGCCTCCGGCGTGGCCCGCGAGGATCTCTTCGTCACCACCAAGCTCTGGAACAGCGAGCAGGGGTACGACTCCACCCTCCGCGCCTTCGACGCCTCACTGGCGAAGCTGGGCCTGGAGTACCTGGACCTCTACCTGATCCACTGGCCCATGCCGGCCAAGGACCGGTATGTCGACACGTACAAGGCGTTCGAGAAGCTGCTCGCCGACGGGCGGGTGCGGGCCATCGGCGTCTCCAACTTCCTGCCGGAGCACCTGGAGCGGCTGACCGGCGAGACGTCGGTCGTCCCGGCCGTCAACCAGATCGAGCTGCACCCGCACCTCCAGCAGCACGCCTCCCGCGAGGTCCACGCGGAGCAGGGCATCGCCACCGAGGCGTGGTCCCCGCTCGGCTCCGGCAAGGGGATCCTGGAGATCCCGGCGATCGTGGCCATCGCCCAGAAGCACAACCGCACGCCGGCCCAGGTCGTGCTGCGCTGGCACCTCCAGCTCGGCAACGTGGTGATCCCGAAGTCCGTGACGCCGTCGCGGATCAAGGAGAACATCGACGTGTTCGGCTTCACCCTGGACACCGAGGACCTGGCGGCGATCAGCGCGCTGAACGAGGACCGGCGTCTGGGCTCGGACCCGGCGGAGGTCAACTCCTGAGCACCGCCTGAGTCAGGCAGGAGGGGAGGGGCCCGGCCGGGTCCCTCCCCTCGTGTGTCAGTTGGGCTGACCCAGCGGCCGTACGACCACCGTGTTGACGTCGACGCCGGCCGGCTGGGTGGTGGCCCAGAGGATCGAGTCGGCGATCTCGACGTCAAGGGCCCGGCGCGGCGACCGTTCAGACCGGCCGTGCCGCCGTGTACACGGTGTGCGCCACCAGCACGAACACGTCCTGCCGCCGGTGCACGCTCCCCTCGTCCCCGGGGTCGAGCAGCCGGTCCAGGGTCTCCCGGTCCACGGCGTCCAGGCCGTCGCCGACCCGCTCGCGGAGCCGGGAGAGGGAGGACGCCGCGTAGTCGCGGGCCGCGTCGGAGACGGGCGCGGGCAGGTCGAGCAGGAAACTGCGGGTGCCGGTGTGCTTCAGGCCGGCCGCGGTCAGCAGCGCGGGCCAGTCCTCCGTCTCGGGCACGGAGCCGGGCAGGCTCGCACGCATCTCGGCGAAGAAGTCCTCCTCCACGGCGTGGATCCTGGCCTGGAGCCCGGGACGCCCGAACCCGATGTCGCGGGGCAGGAACCGGGCGGGCAGTCCGCCCTCCAGGATCGCCAGCGTGCCGCCGGGCGCGAGGTGCCCGCCGAGGGCGGCGAGGGCGGCGCGCTGGTCGCCGAGGTGGTGCAGGCTCTGGCTCGCCCACATCAGGTCGGCGGGGTACTCCAGCTCGCCCAGGGCGCCGGGCAGGTCGCCGGTGAGGGTGCCGAAGCGGTCGCCGACACCGAGCCGGGCGGCCCGGTCCCGGGCCCGTTCCAGCAGCGGACCGGCGCCGTCGGCGGCGACGACGCGGGCGCCGGGGAAGACGTCGGCGAACAGGCAGGTGACGACGCCCGGTCCGCTTCCGACGTCGACGACCAGGCCGGGGTCGGTCACGTCCCGCGCCAGCCAGCTCATGGCCTGCCGGTACAGCGGCGTGTACAGCTCCGCCTGCGCCTCGAGGAGCGGGGCCATCTCGGCCCAGTCCAGGTCGGTGTGGTCGTGACCGGTTCCGTGCCCGTGTCCATGTCCGTGCCCGTGTCCATGTCCGTGCCCGTGTCCATGTCCGGGCGTGGAACCGTGCTCGTCGTGGTGGTGGTCGTGCGCCATGCTGGTCAGCCTCCCGTTCGCGGTGACCTCAGGGTGCGACGACTCACCCCGTTCGGGCAAACAACGTTGCCGGTCCCGCAAAAAAAAGGGGAGGCCGCCAGGGCCCGGCCCGCAAGGACCGGACCCCGGTGACTCACCTGTGGGGGAAGCCGCTCACGACAGCGGCGGGTAGGCGTTCTTCATCAGCTCCTGGAACTGCGCGGAGAACCAGTGCCCGGAGACCGGGGCGTTCGCCAGCGCGCCCGAGGGGTTGTTGCCGTTGCGCGCGTTGCCCTCGTAGGTGGGGTCGCACATCCGGTCGAAGCCCTTGCCCTCGTCGTTCGGGATCTCCTCGCTCGCGCCGTCGGACTCGCCCGGGGGCTTCATCCAGACGTATGCGTCGATCCCGGCGGCGGGGCTCGCCTGGGGACGTTCGCCGAGGCCGGCTCCCGACTGGTTGCACCAGTTGCCGAGGTGGATGCGGCGGTCGTAGCGTCCGCCGTCCACGTAGGTGTCCACGCTGGTCGTCGCGCCCGGGCCGGTGGGCCGGGCGGTGCCGCCCCAGCCGTTGCGGGAGGTGTCGATCAGCATGCCGAGGTTCTGGTCGAAGCCGATCGAGACCAGCTTGTCGCGCATGGCCTGGGCGTAGGACAGCTCGTCGGTGTACTGGTTCCAGTCGACCCACTTGGACTGGCGCACGGAGGTTCCGTTCACCGAGTCGGTGATCTTGAAGTTCTCCTCCTTCAGGGCGCTGTAGTTGGCGGTGTTGACGATGAAGCCGTGCACGTCGGCGACGGTCGCCCCCTCGGTGGTGGCGGCGGCCTTGAACATGTCGGCGGAGGGGCCGAAGTTGCTGTCCCAGCCGAGCCAGCCGTGGTGGCCGGCGTCGACGTAGTTGTAGACGTTGCCGATGTCGCCGAGCTTGTTCAGGGCGTAGCCGACGCCCTTCTGGTAGTTGCCGTTGGCCTTCATCACGTCGCAGTTCGGCGTGGCGGTCGGCCGGCCGCTGACATTGGTGACCAGGTTGGGCAGCGAGTCGATCTCGACGGTGGTGACGATCCGGAGGCCCGCGTACTTCGGGTCCGCCAGGATCTCGGCGATCGGGTCGATGTACTCGGTCTTGTACCGGTCGATCTCCGTCGGGCCCAGCTCGCCGTTGGAGGCGAGGGCGGCACAGTCACGGCCGGGGAGGTTGTAGATGACGAGCTGGACGGCGAGTTCGCCGGAGCCCTTCTGCGTCAGTGCCTCGTCGAGGTGGTCGCGCAGCCCCATACCGCCGTTCACGCCTTCGATGGCGGCGATCCGGTCCAGCCACACGCCGGTGGGCTGGTCGGCGATGCGGTCCCCGCCGGGCTCGGCGGCGGCGTTAGCGGACCACTCGGGGTTCACGTACACCTGGGCACCGTCATAGGGGTTGTCCACCCGGTCCGACGGTTCGGTCGGGTCCGTCGGGTCGGTCGGGTCCGTCGGGTCCGTCGGGTCGGTCGGTCCGCCGTCGACGTTGCAGGTCACGCCGTTGAGGGTGAAGGTGGCCGGGAC
The DNA here is from genome assembly GCF_042740985.1 of Streptomyces sp. NPDC058985. Taxonomy (NCBI): domain Bacteria; kingdom Bacillati; phylum Actinomycetota; class Actinomycetes; order Kitasatosporales; family Streptomycetaceae; genus Streptomyces; species Streptomyces sp. NPDC058985. The sequence goes on from NZ_JBHYJX010000019.1 coordinate 56,769, forward strand.
CGCGTTGGCGCCGCTGTAGGTGGCCTGGAAGCCGAAGCTGGCCGAACCGCCCGTGGCGAGGGTGCCGTTGTACGACTCGTTGGCCGCGGTGACGGCGGCACCGCTCTGGCTGACCTTCGCGTTCCAGCCGTTGGTGACCTTCTGGCTGCCGGCATAGGTCCATCCCAGCGACCAGTTCGAGGTGGCGGCACCATTGTTGGTGACCGTCACGGCGGCGGTGAAGCCGCTTCCCCAGTCGTTCTGCACCTTGTAGTCGACGGTGCAGGCGGCGGCCGCGGCTCCGGCGCTCGCGGAGTGGGCGGCCAGCGCCGTGCCGGAGGCGCCGGCGACCAGCGTCAGGGCAGCGAGCATCGCGGTTCTGGTACGGGTCATGAGTGCGGGTTCCTTCTTTCGTGGGGGTGCGGGTGCTGTCGTCCGGGACCGCGCGTCCCTCGGCGCGGTCCGCTGCCGGTCGGCATGGGGGTGCCGTCGTGATCGAAGGTCAGGAACGGCCCACGGGCACGGTGCGGGAGCCCGGGGCGGGTACGGGCCGGCGGGCCGGCCGAAGGCGCGCGGGAGGACAGGCCGCGGCTGCGGCTAAAAGTCCTGAACGCGGAAGGTGGAGCGGGGGGTGTCGCATGAGCGACTCCTTACAGCTCGGGCACGCCGTGACGGACGCGCCGACTGATGGAACCGCTCCCACTGGTTCAGCGAAGGTAGCGCCAAGTGACGGCAAAGAACAGAGGAGTTACCGACTTTCTCTCCGCTCGGCCTGTCGAATCATTTCGACTCTTCACGCATCTTGACCCCCGATGCCCCTCTCCCCACTATGGGAGCGCTCCCACTGGTTCAAGGCTTGTTGCTCCTCCCCCACCCCTCCCCGAGCCGCAAGGAGGAACCAGCACCATGCACCCCCGACACAGACACAGACGCCGCACCGCGCGGCGGCTGTGGACCGCCGCACTGGCGGCCCTCGCACTGCCCCTCACGATGCTGGGCACCGGTTCGACTCCCGCCCAGGCGGCCGCACTTCAGTGCAGCGTGGACTACAGGACGAACGACTGGGGCTCGGGCTTCACCGCGGAGCTGACGCTCACCAACCGCGGCACCGACGCCATCGACGGCTGGACGCTGACGTACGCCTACGCGGGCGACCAGAAGCTGACCAACGGCTGGAACGGCACCTGGTCCCAGTCGGGCCGGAACGTCACGGTCAGGAGCGCCTCGTACAACGGGCGGGTCGCCGCCGGGGCCGCCGTCACCACCGGGGGGCAGTTCACGTACAGCGGCACCAACACGGCACCCACGGACTTCGCGGTCAACGGCACCTCCTGCGCCGGCGCGCACCAGCCGCCGATCACGGTGCTGACCAGTCCGGAGGCGGGCGCGGTGTACTCACAGGGCGAGGCGGTGCCGCTCGCGGCCACGGCCGCCGCGGCCGACGGCGCCGGCGTCAGCAAGGTGGAGTTCTACGACGACACCACCCTGCTCGGCACCGACACCAGCGCGCCCTACACGCACTCGGCCTCCGGCTTGACCGTGGGCAGTCATTCCCTGGTGGCGAAGGCGTACGACAGCACGGGCGCCACCGGCAGTTCGACGCCGGTCGGCATCACGGTCGCCTCGGGACCGGCCGTGGTCGCCTCACCCGGCCAACTCGGTGTACAGCAGGGCGAGTCGGGGACGTACGAGGTCAAGCTGTCGAAGCAGCCGGCCGCCAGTGTCACCGTCACGACGTCCCGCGCGAGCGGAAACACTGGGCTCTCGCTGACCGGTGGGGCGAGTCTCACCTTCACCCCGTCGAACTGGGACACCGCCCAGCGGGTGACCGTCTCCGCGGACGCCTCCGGCAGCGGCTCGGCCGTCTTCGAGTCGACGGCCCCCGGTCACGGCAAGGCCTCGGTCACCGTGACCCAGCTGGCCGCGGCGAAGGACTACGACGCCCGCTTCCTGGAGCTGTACGGGAAGATCACCGACCCCGCGAACGGCTACTTCTCCCCCGAGGGCATCCCGTACCACTCGGTCGAGACGCTGATCGTCGAGGCGCCCGACCACGGGCACGAGACGACCTCCGAGGCGTACAGCTACCTGCTGTGGCTCCAGGCCATGTACGGCAAGGTGACCGGCGACTGGTCGAGGTTCAACAACGCCTGGGAGATCATGGAGACGTACATGATCCCCACGCACGCCGACCAGCCGACCAACTCGGCCTACAACGCCTCGGAACCGGCCACCTACGCCCCCGAACTGGACACGCCGAACGAGTATCCGGCACCCCTGGACGGCGAGGTCTCCGTCGGTCCCGACCCGATCGCCGGCGAGCTGAGGTCGGCGTACGGCACCGACGACGTCTACGGCATGCACTGGCTCCAGGACGTCGACAACACCTACGGCTACGGCAACTCGCCGGGCAAGTGCGAGGCGGGTCCGACGGACACCGGTCCCTCCTACATCAACACCTTCCAGCGCGGCGCGCAGGAGTCGGTGTGGGAGACGGTGCCGCAGCCCACCTGCGACGCCTTCGAGTACGGCGGCCCCAACGGCTACCTCGACCTGTTCACCGGCGACGCGTCCTACGCGAAGCAGTGGAAGTTCACCAACGCACCGGACGCCGACGCGCGGGCCGTGCAGGCCGCGTACTGGGCGGACGTCTGGGCCGAGGAGCAGGGCAAGGGCGACGAGATCGCCGGGACCCTCGACAAGGCCGCGAAGATGGGCGACTACCTGCGCTACGCCATGTTCGACAAGTACTTCAAGAAGGTCGGCGACTGCGTGGGACCGTCGAGCTGCCCGGCCGGCACCGGCAAGGACTCCTCGCACTACCTGCTGTCCTGGTACTACGCCTGGGGCGGCGCGGTGGACACCTCGGCGGGCTGGGCCTGGCGCATCGGCTCCAGCCACACCCACGGCGGCTACCAGAACCCGCTGGCCGCGTACGCGCTGAGCACCTACGCCGACCTCAAGCCCAAGTCGGCCACCGGCGCCTCCGACTGGGCCAAGTCCCTGGACCGGCAGGTGGAGTTCTACCGCTGGCTGCAGTCCGACGAGGGGGCCATCGCGGGCGGCGCGACCAACAGCTGGGCGGGCCGGTACGCGACACCGCCGGCCGGTACGCCGACCTTCTACGGCATGTACTACGACGAGAAGCCGGTGTACCACGACCCGCCGTCCAACCAGTGGTTCGGCTTCCAGGCGTGGTCCATGGAGCGGGTCGCCGAGTACTACCAGCAGAGCGGGGACGCCGCGGCGAAGGAGGTCCTGGACAAGTGGGTCGACTGGGCGCTGTCGGAGACGACGGTCAACCCGGACGGCACCTTCCTGATCCCCTCGACGATGCAGTGGTCCGGGCAGCCCGACACCTGGAACGCGTCCTCCCCGGGTGACAACGGCGACCTGCACGTCACCGTCTCGGACTACACCAACGACGTCGGTGTGGCGGCGGCGTACGCCAAGACCCTGACCTACTACGCCGACCGCTCGGGCGACACGGAGGCGGCCGCGACCGCCAAGGCGCTCCTCGACGGCATGTGGGAGAACAACCAGGACGCGCTCGGCATCGCCGTCCCGGAGACCCGCGCCGACTACAACCGCTTCGACGACCCGGTGTACGTCCCGAACGGCTGGACCGGGACCATGCCGAACGGCGACACGATCGACGCGTCGTCGACGTTCGCCTCGATCCGCTCCTTCTACCAGGACGACCCGGCCTGGTCGAAGATCGAGGACTATCTCGCGGGCGGTGCCGCGCCCACGTTCACGTACCACCGGTTCTGGGCACAGGCGGACATCGCCCTCGCCATGGGTTCGTACGCGGAGCTTCTGGAATAGCCCCCGCGGGGCGCTCCGCGGGTTGGGCGGGTTCTTTGGCTGCGGGCCGAGTGTGGCTGGTCGCGCAGTTCCCCGCGCCCCTTCGGGGCGCCTCAAGGCTCCGTGTGCTGGTCCTGTCACCGGACGACGGGACCCAACCGCCGGGCGGCCCTCGTTCATGGCGAGGGCCGCCCGTGCTCGTATGCGTTCTGCTCCTGACGGAAGGACGGTTCCCCACCGTGCGAAGAACCAGGATCCTCACCGTTCTGCTGGCGCTCGCCGCCGGTCTCCTGGCGGGCAGCCCGCCCACCGCACTGGCCGCCGGTACCCCGGAGGCGGCGCTCACCGCCGACACCTACACCTGGAAGAACGCCCGTGTCGACGGCGGCGGATTCGTCCCCGGCATCGTCTTCAACCGCACCGAGAAGGACCTGGCCTACGCCCGTACCGACATCGGCGGCGCCTACCGCTGGCAGGAGTCGTCCCGCACCTGGACGCCGCTCCTCGACCACGTCGGCTGGGACGACTGGGGGCACACGGGCGTGGCCAGTATCGCCACCGACTCCGTCGACCCCGACCGGGTGTACGCGGCGGTCGGCACCTACACCAACGACTGGGACCCGGGCAACGGCGCGGTGCTCCGCTCCGCCGACCGGGGCGCGACCTGGGCGAAGACGGACCTGCCGTTCAAACTGGGCGGCAACATGCCGGGCCGGGGCATGGGCGAACGCCTGGCCGTCGACCCGCACGACAACGACGTGCTCTACCTGGGCGCCCCCAGCGGCCACGGACTGTGGCGGTCGGCCGACGCGGGCGTGACCTGGTCCGAGGTGACGGCCTTCCCGAACCCCGGGAACTACGCGCAGGACCCCGGCGACACGTCCGGCTACGCCTCCGACAACCAGGGCGTCACCTGGGTCACCTTCGACGAGTCGACGGGGTCGGCGGGCGCGGCCACGGAGACCGTCTACGTCGGCGTCGCCGACAAGGAGAACGCCGTCTACCGCTCGACGGACGCGGGCGCGACCTGGGAGCGGGTCGCCGGCCAGCCCACCGGCTTCCTGGCCCACAAGGGCGTCCTGGACGCGGAGAACGGATACCTGTACCTGGCCTACAGCGACACGGGCGGGCCGTACGACGGCGGCAAGGGGCGGCTGTACCGGTACGCGACGGCGACGGGCGCCTGGACGGACATCAGCCCGGTCGCGGAGGCGGACACCTACTTCGGGTTCAGCGGACTGACCGTCGACCGGCAGAACCCGGGGACGGTCATGGCGACGGCGTACAGCTCCTGGTGGCCGGACACGCAGATCTTCCGCTCGACGGACAGCGGGGCGACGTGGACGCAGGCGTGGGAGTACACGTCGTACCCGACCCGCCAGAACCGCTACACGATGGACGTCTCCTCCTCCCCGTGGCTCACCTGGGGCGCGAACCCGGCTCCGCCCGAGCAGACCCCGAAGCTGGGCTGGATGACGGAGGCGCTGGAGATCGACCCGTTCGACCCGGACCGGATGATGTACGGCACGGGCGCCACGATCTACGGCACCGAGAACCTCACGAACTGGGACGACGAGGGCGGCACCTTCGCCATCGAGCCCATGGTGCGCGGCCTGGAGGAGACGGCGGTCAACGACCTGGCCGCTCCCCCGTCCGGCGCCCCGCTGCTCAGCGCGCTGGGCGACATCGGCGGCTTCCGGCACACCAGCCTGACCGAGGTCCCGTCGATGATGTACACCTCCCCCAACTTCACCTCCACCACGAGCCTCGACTTCGCGGAGAAGAACCCGGACACGGTCGTCCGGGCCGGCAACCTCGACTCCGGCCCGCACATCGCGTTCTCCACGGACAACGGCGCCAACTGGTTCGGCGGCAGCGACCCGGCGGGGGTGAGCGGCGGCGGCACGGTCGCGGCGGGCGCGGACGGCGGACGCTTCGTGTGGAGCCCCGAGGGCGCCGGCGTGCACCACACGACGGGTTTCGGCACGTCCTGGCAGGCGTCGAACGGCATCCCGGCCGGGGCGGTCGTCGAGTCCGACCGCGTCGACCCGCACACCTTCTACGGCTTCAAGTCCGGGACGTTCTACATCAGCACGGACGGCGGCGCGACCTTCACCGCCTCACCGGCGACCGGCCTGCCCTCCGGTGACAGCGTCCGCTTCAAGGCGCTGCCCGGCGCCGAGGGCGACGTCTGGCTGGCGGGCGGGGCGGCGGACGGCCCGTACGGCCTGTGGCACTCGACGGACGGCGGCACCACCTTCACCAAGCTGTCCGGCGTCGACGCGGCCGACACCATCGGCTTCGGCAAGGCGGCCCCGGGCGCGTCCTACCAGACGCTCTACTCCAGTGCGGAGATCGGCGGCGTCCGCGGCATCTTCCGCTCCACCGACGCCGGAGCGAGCTGGACCCGGGTCAACGACGACGCGCACCAGTGGGGCTGGACGGGCGCCGCCATCACCGGGGACCCGCGGGTGTACGGCCGGGTGTACGTGGCGACCAACGGCCGGGGGATCGTGTACGGCGACCCGGTGGGCGGCGGCACCGGCCCCGGCCCCGACCCGGCCCCCACCGGCGCCTGCGAGGTGACGTACACGGTCACGAACCAGTGGCCCGGCGGCTTCCAGGCGGACGTCCGGCTCACCAACACCGGCACGGCGGCCTGGAACGGCTGGTCCCTCGACTGGACGTTCGCGGGCGGCCAGCGGGTGTCCCGGATGTGGAACGCCGAGCACACCCGGTCGGACACCACGGTGACGGCGGGGAACGTCGGCTGGAACGCCCGCGTCGGCCCCGGCGCCTCGGTGAGCTTCGGCTTCACGGGCGAGTGGTCGGGGACCAACGCGGAACCGACCGAATTCCGGATGGCCGGCCGGAGCTGCGCGACCGGCTGAGCCGAGGGTGGGGCGGGCGTCCGAGGGCGCCCGCCCCACCCCTGTTCACGGTGTGTACACCTCCGGCCTCGGCGCCGTCGGCATGCCGTCGCCGAGGAAGAAGCTCGGGTGCGGCGGCTGGTTGTACGCGGTGTTCTGCCAGGCCAGGGCCGTGCGGTACTGGGTGTCGTGGAGGAGGGTCGTGATGCGGGTACCGGTGTCGTACGGGGTGGAGTAGACGCGCAGGGCCCTGTTGTCCGACGTGCGCCAGACGACCTCCTCGCGCCAGTCGCCGAGGATGTCGCCCGCGAGGACCGGGGTGGCCTTGGTGCCGTTGTTGGACGCGACGCCGGACCCGGTGAGCAGGCGGGTGTCGCCGGAGGGGCCGTACTTGTCGACGCGGGTGCCGTCGAGGAGTTCGCGGACCGGGTCGCCGTCCCACCAGGACAGGAAGTTGGCGCTGGAGGGCTTGCGGCCGTTCACCACCGTGCCCTTCGGGTTGCGGATGCCGCTCTCGGCCGACGACCAGGACTCGGCGCCCGCGCTGCCGGACCAGATGTCCCCGGCGACGCCCCGGCCGTTGTCGCCGCTCGCGCCGGTGGACCAGAGGATCTGACCGGTGCGCGCGTCCGCCATCCAGGACGAGGGCTTCGAGGCGTCCTCGTCCACCTTGAACTCCTCCAGGCCCGCGCGGGACGGGTCGAGGTCGCCGACGTGCATGGCGTCGCCGTGGCCGTTCCTCGTGGTCCACAGGGCGTTGCCGTTGTCGTCGACGGCCATCGCGCCGTAGACGATCTCGTCCTTGCCGTCGCCGTCGACGTCCGCGACGGAGAGCTGGTGGTTGCCCTGGCCGTCGTAGCCCCTGCCGGCGTTGGTGGAGGAGTTGGTGTCGAAGGTCCAGCGGCGGGTGAACCGCCCGTCACGCCAGTCCCAGGCGGCGATCACGGAGCGCGTGTAGTAGCCGCGTGCCATGATCAGGGAGGGCCGGGAGCCGTCCAGGTACGCGGTGCCCGCCAGGAAGCGGTCGACACGGTTGCCGTAGGAGTCGCCCCAGGAGGAGACGTTGCCCCGGGCGGGGACGTAGTCGACGGTGCCCATGGCCCTGCCGGTCCCGCCGTCGAACATCGTCAGGTACTCGGGGCCGGACAGGACGTAGCCGGAGGAGTTGCGGTGGTCGGCCGAGGAACTGCCGACGACCGCGCCGATGCCGTCCCGGGTGCCGTCGGCGGTCTTCATCGCCACCTCGGCGCTGCCGTCGCCGTCGTAGTCGTACACCTGGAACTGGGTGTAGTGGGCGCCCGAGCGGATGTTGCGCCCGAGGTCGACGCGCCACAGCCGGGTGCCGTCCAGCCGTATCCCGTCGACGATCGTGTTGCCCGTGTACCCGGACTGGGAGTTGTCCTTGGCGTTGGTCGGCTGCCACTTGAGGACCAGGTCGAGCGCGCCGTCGCCGTCGAGGTCGCCGACGGAGGCGTCGTTCGCCTCGTAGGTGTAGGAGACGCCGTCGGGTGTCGTGCCGCCGGCGGGCGGGCTGACCGGCACGTCCTTGTAGCCGGCCCGGAACTGGACGGCGTGGACGGAGTCGCCCTGCTCGGTGCCGCCCACGACGGCGCGGACGGTGTAGTCGGCGTGGGACGGGGCGCCGGCGTGGAAGAAGGTGGTGGAGCCGGTGAGGGGGGCGGCGTTGACCTTCGTGCCGGCCCGGTAGACGTTGAACGCGACGTTGTCCGGGTCGGTGCCCAGCCAGCGCCAGCCGACCAGGTTGCCGTCGCCGGTGTGGACGCTGACCACGCCCCGGTCGAGGGCCTCGGCCTGACGTGCCGTGGCGGCGTGGGCGGTGTCGGGGGCGAGCGTGGTCAGGCCGGCGCCGACCAGCCCCGCGGCGGCGAGGGCGGCGGCCAGGGCGAGCGGGCGTCTGCGGTACGTGCGGGGGTGCCTCACGGGCGGACCTCCTGGAGGACGGATGGGTTCCGCCTGTCGGTCGCCGCCCGGGGGCGCCGGGTTGCCGCCCTGCGCCTACGACTTCACGAACGCACGGAGGGTGAAGACGGGGTCGGGCCGGGGCCGGTCCTGGTCCGGCAGGGCCGCGAGCCGGGTGGCGAAGTGCTCCGCGCGCGGTTCGCCGGGCGGCAGCGTGACGAACCAGCCGCGCCGCAGGTCGGCGATGGTACGGCGGGGGCTGCGGCCCTGGCCGTGGCCGGTGAAGCGGGCCTCCCCGGCCGGGACCAGGCCGTGCGCGCGGGCGTGCGCCTCGACGAGGGCGGCGGCGTCGTGCGCGGTGCTGGGCGGGCGGGCCGCGAGCACGGCGTCGATGTCACTGCCCACGTTGTGCGAGGCGCCCTTGTCGACGGTGGTCACGTACACCCCGCCGGGCCGCAGGACGCGGGCGCACTCGCCGACGATCGCCCGCACGTCCCCGGCGCCCTCCGCCAGGTGCAGCAGCCACACGCTGGTGACGGCGTCGAACCCGCCGTCGCGGAAGGGCAGCCGGCGGCTGTCGGCGAGCACGACGGCACCGGGCAGCCGGGCCGCGGCCCGCCGGGCCATCGCGGGGGCGAGGTCCGCGCCGGTCACCCGCGGGGCGCCCGGCGCGGCCGCGAGCCGCCGGGTGACGATGCCGGTGCCGCAGGCGACGTCGAGCAGACTGCGCGCCCCGGGCGGCACGAGGCTCAGTACGGCCCGTGCGGCGGCCTCGGCCCGGGGCTCGCCGCCGCGGGCCGCGTCGTACCGCTCCGCTTCCTTGTCGTAGTCGAGCACACCGTCAGTGTGCCCCGTGACCGGCGGCCAGATCCTCCACCCTGCGGGCCAGCTCGACGTCCTTCGCGGTGACCGCCCCGCCCGCGCTGTGCGTGTGCACCGCGAGGGACACGGTGTTGTAGCCGAGGGTGAGGTCGGAGTGGTGGTCGAGTTCCTCCTGCACCTGGGCGATGTGCACGACCATGGCGGTCGCCGCGAAGTGCGCGCCGAGCCGGTAGACACGGGTCAGGCGGCCGTCCTCCAGCGACCAGCCCGGCAGCTCGGTCAGCCGCTCTTCGATCTCCTGCCGCGACAGCGGTTCGACGGGCATGTGCCACGCTCCTGTCCTGGGGCCCGGGTGCCGGGGATGCCCCTTCAGCCTGCCACAGCACGGCAACCGGAGCCCTGGTCAGGAGGGCGAGCCGGTGCCCTCGCGGCCCGCCGTCGACTACCGTTCGGCCCATGACCGCACCCACGTCCGGCACCGTCCCCACCACCCAGGGCGTGGGTCCGCTGCTGAGGGCCTGGCGGGAGCGGCGGCGGGTCAGCCAGCTGGAACTGGCCCTGCGCGCCGAATCCTCCGCCCGGCACATCAGCTTCGTCGAGACGGGCCGCTCCCGGCCGAGCGAGGAGATGGTGCTGCGCCTCGCCGAGCACCTGGACGTCCCCGTGCGCGAGCGCAACGCCCTGCTGCTCGCGGCCGGTTACGCCCCGCACTACTCGGAGACCCCGCTGGACGACCCGGCGCTGGGCGCCCTGCGCGAGGGCATGGAGCGGCTGATCCGGGGCTACGAGCCCTATCCGGCACTGGTCGTCGACGGGACGTACCGGGTGCTGGCGGCCAACCGGGGCGTGGCGATGCTGATGGACGGAGTCGCCGGGCATCTGCTGGCGCCGCCGCTGAACGCGATGCGGCTGACCCTGCACCCGGAGGGACTGGCACCGCGCATCCGCAACCTGCGCCAGTGGCGCGGACACCTGCTGGAGCAGATGGAGCGGCAGATCGCCCTGCGGCGCTCGGAGCCGCTGCGGGCGCTGTACGACGAGGTGGCGGCCTATCCGGTGCCGGACACCGCGCCGGAGATCGCGCCGGTGGAAGAGCCGGACGAAGCGGTGGCGTACTTCGCGCTGCCGCTGCGGATCGAGCACGAGGGCCGGACCCTGTCGTTCATCTCGTCCATCGCCACCTTCAACACCCCGATGGACGTGACGGTGGCCGAGCTGGCCATCGAGACGCTGCTGCCGGCCGACCCGGCGACGGTCAAGTACCTCCACACACTGCTGTCCTGACAAGGTTGATCGCGAACACCCCTGTGAGAGCGGCCGGGGTACATGACAGACTGCGGTGTGACTTGGGCGCGTTGGGGAGGCGTGGCGTGAGTGAGCGACGGGCCGCACCCACCGTGGGCCAGGTGGTCCTCGGCCGACGGATGCAGGAACTGCGGGAGACCGCGGGCCTCAGACGCGAGGAGGCCGCCAAGGTGCTCCGCGTGGCCCCGGCCACGGTGCGGCGCATGGAAATGGCCGAGGTATCACTGAAGATACCGTATGTCCAGATACTCCTGACGACGTACGGGGTCGCCTCCGACGAGGTCGCCGCGTTCGTCACCCTCGCCGAGGAGGCCAACCAGCCGGGCTGGTGGCAGCGGTACCACGACGTGCTGCCGGACTGGTTCAGCATGTACGTGAGTCTGGAGGGCGCCGCGCGGATCGTGCGCTCCTACGAGCCGCACTTCGTCCCGGGTCTGCTCCAGACCGAGGACTACGCGCGCTCGGTCCTGGAGGCCGGGACGATCGGCAACGCGGGCGGAGACGCGGTCGAGCGGCACGTGTCCCTGCGGATGGAGCGGCAGCGGCTGCTGGACCGCCCGGACCCGCCGCACCTGTGGGTGGTGATGGACGAGACGGTGCTGCGCCGCCCGGTCAGCGTGCACGGCCGGGTGATGCGCGAACAGCTGGACAAACTGCTGGAGTTCGCGTCCCGGGACCGGGTGACGCTCCAGGTCGCCGAGTTCGAGGACGGGCCGCACCCCGGGACGTACGCGCCGTTCACCCTGTTCCGGTTCGCGGAGCCGGAGCTGCCCGACATGGTCTTCACCGAGTATCTGACCGGCGCCCTGTACCTGGACTCCCGGCCCGAGGTCTCGGCGCACCTGGAGGTCCTGGACCACATGACGGCGCGTGCCGCGTCGACCCAGCGCACCGAGAAGGTCCTGCGCGAGTACCGCGAGAACTACTGACCCGGCGACCCCGCCACCGAGACCCGAGGCTCCCAGGAGACGACACGGCATGACCGGATCCGACGGCACCGCCGCCCCCATCGACACCAGCCGGCCGCACCCGGCGCGCGTCTACGACTGGTGGCTGGGCGGCAAGGACAACTACCCGGTGGACGAGGAGCTGGCCCGCAGGATCCTCGCCGCGGACGGCACGGCGGTACGCGGCGCGCGCGCCAACCGCCGGTTCATGCAGCGGGCGGTCCGCACCCTCGCCGAGGCCGGGATCCGGCAGTTCCTGGACATCGGCACCGGCATCCCGACCGAGCCGAACCTGCACCAGGTGGCGCAGGCGGTGGCCCCCGAGTCGCGGGTCGTGTACGCCGACAACGACCCGATCGTCCTGCGGCACGCCCAGGCGCTGCTGCACGGCTCGGCGCAGGGCTCCACGGAGTACGTGCACGCCGACGTCCGGGATCCGGACCTGATCCTGCGGCTGGCGGGCGAGAGCCTGGACTTCGGCCGGCCGATGGCGCTGTCGCTGGTGGCGCTGGTGCACTACCTCGGCGACGCGGTCGACGGCGACGACGTGCACGGGCTGCTCAAGCGGTACGTCGACGCCCTCGCCCCCGGCAGCTACCTGGTGCTGTCGCAGGTGACGCCCGATCTGAACCCGGAGGCGGTGGGCAAGGCCGCCGCCCTGTTCACCCGCAGCGGCACGCCGTTCCACCCGCGCTCGCTCACCGAGTTCGCCCGCTTCTTCGACGGCCTGGAACTGCTGGGCCCCGGCATCATCCCGGTCACCGGATGGCGGCCGGACCCGGAGGACGTGGCCGCCCAGGCGGAGGGCATCGTGCCGGTCTACGCGGGGGTCGCGCGCAAGCTCTGACCCGGACGCCGGACACCTGGCGCCCGCGCTGACCCGTACGGGCCCCGCGAACGGGTGCGCTCCCGTGCCCGCCCCTAGGTTCGAGAACCAGGGCGAGCAAGGGAGCGCACGTGACCGACACGCGGACACCGCCCACCGAGCCGGGCGCGGCGCTGCTGCGCGCGGGGCGGTTCTTCCGGCCGGGGACCGCCTCACCCGACCTGCACAGCATCGGGCTGGTCGGCGGCCGGGAGGCGGACGCCTTCTACCGCGACCGCTGGAGCCACGACAGGGTCGTGACCTCCACGCACGGCGTGAACTGCACGGGCTCGTGCCGCTGGAACGTGTTCGTCAAGGACGGCATCATCACGTGGGAGACCCAGGCCACTGACTACCCGTCGGTCGGCCCGGACCGCCCCGAGTACGAGCCGCGCGGCTGCCCCCGGGGCGCGGCGTTCTCCTGGTACACCTACTCGCCGACCCGGGTGCGCTACCCGTACGTACGCGGGGTGCTCCTGGAGATGTACCGGGAGGCGAAGGCGCGGCTGACGGACCCGGTCCTCGCCTGGGCGGACATTCAGGGCGACCCCGGGCGGCGGCGGCGCTACCAGCGGGCGCGGGGCAAGGGCGGGCTGGTCCGGGCGGACTGGGACGAGGCCGTCGAGATGATCGCCGCCGCCCACGTCCACACCCTCCGCGCCCACGGCCCCGACCGCATCGCGGGCTTCTCCCCGATCCCCGCGATGTCGATGGTGTCGCACGCGGCGGGCGCCCGCTTCCACTCCCTCATCGGCGCGCCGATGCTGTCGTTCTACGACTGGTACGCCGACCTGCCGGTGGCCTCCCCGCAGGTGTTCGGCGACCAGACGGACGTCCCGGAGTCGGGCGACTGGTGGGACGCGGCGTACCTGATCATGTGGGGTTCGAACGTGCCGGTGACCCGGACGCCGGACGCGCACTGGATGGCGGAGGCCCGCTACCGGGGCCAGAAGGTCGTGGTGGTGTCGCCGGACTACGCCGACAACACCAAGTTCGCCGACCAGTGGCTGCACGCGCACCCGGGCACGGACGCCGCACTGGCCCTGGCGATGGGGCACGTCGTGCTCAAGGAGTTCTTCGTCGACCGCGCCACGCCGTTCTTCGACGACTACGTGCGGCGCTTCACCGACCTGCCGTTCCTGGTGACGCTGACCGAGCGGGACGGGGCGTACGTCCCGGCGAAGTTCCTGCGCGCGGCCGACCTGGGGCAGGGCGGCGAGGACGCCCGCTGGAAGACGGTCGTGCTGGACGGGGCGACGGGCCGCGCGGTCGTCCCGAACGGCTCCCTCGGCTTCCGCTGGAACGAGGCCGACCAGGGCCGCTGGAACCTCGACCTGGGGGACGTACGGCCCCGGCTGACCCTGCACGGACACGAGATGGCGTCGGGTGTCGAGGTGCTGCTCCCCCGCTTCGACACCGAGGGCGGCGCGCACGGGCAGGGACGCGGTGACGTGCTGCGGCGGGGTGTCCCGGCGACGCGGCTCGGTGGGGCGACCGGGCCCCTGGTGACGACCGTGTTCGACCTGCTGCTGGCCCAGTACGGGGTGGCGCGGCCGGGGGTGCCGGGCGACTGGCCGGCGTCGTACGAGGACGCGGCCGCGCCCGGCACCCCGGCCTGGCAGGAGACGCACACCTCGGTCCCGGCGGCGGCCTGTGTGCGCGTCGCGCGGGAGTTCGCGCGGACCGCTGAGCGGTCCAAGGGCCGCTGCATGATCCTGATGGGCGCGGGCACCAACCACTGGTTCCACTCCGAGACGATCTACCGGACCTTCCTGGCCCTGCTCCAGCTCACCGGCTGCCAGGGCCGCAACGGCGGCGGCTGGGCGCACTACGTCGGGCAGGAGAAGTGCCGTCCGGTGACCGGCTGGGCGACGCTGGCCGCCGCGTCGGACTGGTCGCGTCCGCCGAGGCAGATGATCGGCACCGGGTACTGGTACCTCAACACCGACCAGTGGCGCTACGACCGGTTCCGCGCCGACGTGCTCGCCTCGCCGCTCGGCGAGGGGCGGCTCTCCGGCATGACGGGCGCGGACTGCCTCGCCCTGTCGGCGCGCACGGGGTGGATGCCCTCCTACCCGACCTTCGACCGCAACCCGCTGGAGCTGGGCGAGACCTTCGGCGACCCGGTGGCGAACGCGGTGGCCGAACTGCGGTCGGGCACGCTGAAGTTCGCGTGCGAGGACCCGGACGCGCCGGAGAACTGGCCGCGGATCGTGACCCTGTGGCGGGCCAACCTGCTCGGCTCCTCGGGCAAGGGCGCCGAGTACTTCACCAAGCACCTGCTGGGCACCCAGTCCTCGCTGCGCGCCGAGGAGGCCGCGCCCGGCGAGCGCCCGCGGGACGTCGTCTGGCACGAGGAGGCGCCCGAGGGGAAGCTCGACCTGCTGCTGTCGCTGGACTTCCGGCACACCTCGTCGACGCTGCTGTCCGACGTGGTGCTCCCGGCGGCCACCTGGTACGAGAAGCACGACCTGTCCAGCACGGACATGCACCCCTACGTGCACGCCTTCTCCCCGGCCGTGAGCCCGCCGTGGCAGGCGCGCACCGACTTCGACACCTTCAAGGCGCTCGCGGAGAAGCTGAGCGAGCTGGCCGCCGGGCACCTCGGGGTGCGGGGGGACCTGGTGGCGGCGCCGCTCCAGCACGACACGCCGGGCGAGATCGCCCAGCCGGGCGGGGTGGTACGCGACTGGCGGCGCGGGGAGTGCGCTCCGGAGCCCGGGAAGACCATGCCGGACCTGGTCGTGGTGGAGCGCGACTACACGGCGGTCGGCGCGAAGTTCGCGGCGCTCGGCCCGCTGGTGGAGACCAAGGGCCTGCCCGCCAAGGGCATCACCCTGAAGCCGGACGAGGAGGTGGAGCGGCTGCGGCGGATGAACGGCGCGGTGCGCGGCGGCCCGGCCGACGGGCGCCCATCGCTGGACACGGCGGTCAAGGCGGCCAACACCGTCCTCGCCCTCTCCGGCACCACCAACGGACGCCTTGCCACCCAGGGCTTCCACACGCTGGAGGCGAAGACCGGGCAGGCGATGGCGCACCTCGCCGCCGAACACGAGGGCAAGCGGATCACGTACGCGGACACGCAGGCGGCGCCCGTGCCGGTGATCACCTCGCCGGAGTGGTCGGGCAGCGAGGCCGGCGGGCGCCGGTACACGGCGTTCACCCTCAACACCGAGCACCTCAAGCCCTGGCACACCCTCACCGGACGGCAGCACTTCTTCCTCGACCACGACTGGATGCACGAGCTGGGCGAGGCACTGCCGGTGTACCGGCCGCCGCTGGACATGAGCCGGCTCTTCGGCGAACCGCGGCTCGGGCCGGACGGCGACCGCGAGGTGACGGTCCGCTACCTGACCCCGCACAACAAGTGGTCCATCCACTCCGAGTACCAGGACAACCTGTTCATGCTGGCGCTGTCCCGGGGCGGCCAGTGCGTCTGGATGTCGCCGCAGGACGCGGACGCCATCGGGGTCGCGGACGACGACTGGATCGAGGCGGTCAACCGCAACGGCGTGGTGGTGGCCCGCGCGATCGTCTCGCACCGCATGCCGCCCGGCACGGTGTACATGCACCACGCGCAGGAGCGCACGGTGAACACGCCGCTCACGGAGACCACCGGCAAGCGCGGCGGCGTCCACAACTCGCTGACCCGGCTGCTGCTCAAGCCGACCCATCTCATCGGCGGCTACGCCCAGTTGTCCTGGGCGTTCAACTACCTCGGCCCGACGGGCAACCAGCGCGACGAGGTGACGGTCATCCGCCGCCGCGGCCAGGAGGTCGAGTACTGATGCGCCCGATGGCCCAGATCGCGATGGTGATGAACCTCGACAAGTGCATCGGCTGCCACACCTGCTCGGTCACCTGCAAGCAGGCGTGGACCAACCGGCGGGGCATGGAGTACGTCTGGTTCAACAACGTCGAGACCCGCCCGGGACAGGGCTACCCGCGCCGCTACGAGGACCAGGAGCGGTGGCGCGGCGGCTGGGAGCTGAACCGGCGCGGCGCGCTGAAGCTGAAGGCGGGCGGCCGGATCAGGAAGCTCGCCGGGATCTTCTCCAACCCGAAGCTGCCGGGGATCAAGGACTACTACGAGCCCTGGACGTACGACTACAAGAACCTCACCGACGCCCCGCTCGGCGACGACTACCCGGTCGCGCGGCCCGTCTCGCAGCTGGACGGCAAGCCGATGAAGATCGGCTGGTCCTCGAACTGGGACGACGACCTGGGCGGCGCGCCCGCCTACGGCGACCTGGACCCGATGGTGGAGCGGACCCGCCGGCAGGCCTCGGAGAAGGTGCGGTTCGCCTACGAAGAGACCTTCATGTTCTACCTGCCGCGGATCTGCGAGCACTGCCTCAACCCGTCGTGCGTGGCGTCCTGCCCGTCCGGGGCGATGTACAAGCGCTCGGAGGACGGGATCGTCCTGGTCGACCAGGACCGCTGCCGGGGCTGGCGGATGTGCGTGACCGGCTGCCCGTACAAGAAGGTGTACTTCAACCACCGCACCGGCAAGGCGGAGAAGTGCACCTTCTGCTACCCGCGCATCGAGATCGGGCAGCCGACGGTCTGCTCGGAGACCTGCGTGGGCCGGCTGCGGTACCTGGGAGTGGTGCTGTACGACGCCGACAAGGTGACCGAGGCCGCCGAGACACCGGACGAGAAGGACCTGTACGAGGCGCAGTTGGGGCTCTTCCTCGACCCGGAGGACCCGGCGGTGCGACGGGCGGCCGAGGACGCGGGGATCCCGTACGACTGGATCGAGGCGGCCCGGCGCTCCCCCGTGCACGCCCTGGTCAGCCGGTACCGGGTGGCGCTCCCGCTGCATCCGGAGTACCGCACGATGCCGATGGTCTGGTACATCCCGCCGCTGTCGCCGGTGGTGGACGCGCTGACCGAGACCGGGCACGACGGTGAGGACGCGGACAACCTCTTCGGCGCCATCGACACCCTGCGCATTCCGCTGGAGTACCTGGCGGAGCTGTTCACCGCGGGGGACGTGGGGCCGGTGCGGGCGTCGCTGGAGAAGCTGGCCGCGATGCGCGCCCACATGCGGTCGGTCAACCTCGGCGAGAACCCCGACCCGGCGGTCTGCGCGGGCGTCGGCATGCGGCCCGAGGAGATCCATGACATGTACCGGCTGCTGGCGCTCGCCAAGTACGAGGAGCGGTACGTGATCCCGACGGCGGCCGTCGGGGACGCGCACCGGCTGGAGGCGGCGGCGCTGCCGGACACCTGCAGCCTCGACACCGAGGGCGGGCCCGGCATGGGCGGCGACGGCCCGTTCGGCCAGGACTCGGGACGCCGGATGCTGCCGCTGGTGCCGGTGGAGAACTTCCACATCCTGCGCAGGCGGCAGACCGCGGACGACGAGAGGGAGGCCTGATCCCATGCCCGGGTTCGAGGTGCTGTACCAGGCGGCGGCGCTCTGCCTGACCTACCCCGACGACGACTTCCGCGACCGGCTGCCGCTGCTGCGCGAGGCCGCCCCGCAGCTGCGGGCCTTCACCGACCACGCGGCCGTGACGCCCCAGGGCGAACTCCAGGCGCACTACGTGCAGGTCTTCGACTTCAGGAACCGGCACAGCCTGTACCTGAGCTGGTGGACCGACGGCGACACCCGCAACCGCGGGATGTCCCTGGTCCGCTTCAAGGAGCTGTACCGCGCCCACGGCTTGGAGTTCACCGGGGAGGAACTGCCCGACTTCCTGCCGGCGGTGCTGGAGTTCGCCTCCCGCACCGGGGACATCGGCATGCTCACCGAGCACCGCGACGCGCTGGACCAGCTGCGCTCCCGGCTGACCGCCTTCGGCACGCCCTACGCCTGCGTGCTGGACGCCGTGTGCGCCACCCTGCCGCCCGCATCGACCGGAGCCGGCCGATGAACGTCTTCCTCTGGGGCGTCCTGCCCTACGCCGCCTTCGCCCTGCTGATCGCGGGCCTGGTCTGGCGCCACCGCTACGACCGGTTCGGCTGGACGACCCGCTCCTCGCAGATCTACGAGTCCAAGCTGCTGAACATCGCCTCGCCGGTCTTCCACTACGGCATCCTCTTCGTGCTCGTGGGCCACCTCATCGGACTGTTCGTCCCGGCGTCCTGGACCCGGGCGGTCGGCGTCAGCGAACACGCCTACCACCTGTTCTCCCTGTACGGCGGCACGCTGGCCGGGGTCCTCACGGTGGCCGGGATCGGGATGCTGGTCTACCGGCGGCGCACCAAGGCGCCGGTCTTCCGCGCCACGACCGCCAACGACAAGTTCATGTACGTCTTCCTGCTCGGCGCGATCGTGCTGGGCATGATCGCCAAGCTCTCCGACACCTCGGGCGACGGCTACGACTACCGGAGCACCATCGCGCCCTGGTCGCGCAGCCTGTTCACGCTGAACCCGAAGGTGGAGCTGATGGAGGGCGTGCCGGTGCTCTACCACGTGCACGCGGTGATCGGGATGGTGCTGATCGCCCTGGTTCCCTACACCCGCCTGGTGCACATGTTCAGCGCGCCGCTGCAGTACCTGACCCGCCCGTACGTGGTGTACCGGTCGCGCGACCCCAGGCAACTGGGGCCGCGCCCGGACCGGCGGGGCTGGGAGCGTACGGGCTCCTAGCCGCCTAGGCCAGCTTGGCGGTGAGGGTGATGGTGGTGCCGGTCAGGGCCTGGCTGACCGGGCAGTTCTTCTTGGCGTCCTCGGCGGCGGCGGTGAACGCGTCGGCGTCGAGGCCGGGGACGGTGCCCTCCACGGTGAGGTGGATGCCCTTGATGCCCTCGCCGGGCTGGAAGGTGACGTCGGCGGAGGTGGTGAGCTTGGTGGGCGGGGTGCCGGCGCCGGCCAGGCCGTGCGACAGCGCCATGGAGAAGCAGCTGGAGTGGGCGGCGGCGATCAGCTCCTCGGGGCTGGTCTTGCCGTTCGCCTGCTCGGCGCGCGACGGCCACGACACCGGCTGCTCGCCGATGCCGGACGAGTCGAAGGTGACGACACCGCTGCCCTCGAGCAGGTTGCCTTCCCAGACGGTGTGTGCGGAGCGCGTGGTTGCCACGGCGGGTCCTCTCGAATTCGCTTGCTGTACTGGGGCAGTGGAAGCCCGTGCCCGGGTTCCCGACCCCATCCGATCACACTCCGGCCCGGCCCACCTTGCGCGCCGCCATCACCGCGTAGACCAGCACGCCCGCGAAGAGGAACAGCACCCCCTGGTAGACCGCCGCGTAGCCGGCGCCCGCGACGAGCCACAGCGAGAAGGCGGCGGCCACCGAGGCGATCACGAGGTCCCGTACCAGGCGGGCCCGGTCGACCTTCTCGCCCTGGCCGGAGACCAGGTGGAAGATCTGGGCGGCGGCGGCCAGCAGGTAGGGCACGGTCGCGGTGAAGGTGGTGACGAGGACGAGGACCTCGAAGACCTTCGCCGAACCGGCGGTGTAGTTGTAGACGGTGAGCAGGGAGGCGAGGACGACGGTGACGGCGACGCCGGTCGTCGGCACGCCCCGCCGCCTGCGCGCGAAGGCGGCCGGGAAGAGGCCGTCCTTCGCGGCGGCGTACGGGGTCTGGGCGCTGAGCAGGGTCCAGCCGTTGAGGCAGCCGGTCATCGAGACCAGCGCGGCCAGCGCGACGGCCCAGCCGCCCCACGCGCCGCCGAACATGGCGTTCACGGCGTCGGAGAAGGGTGCGGTCGAGGTGACCAGGCGGTCGTGGGGGACGGTGCCGAAGACCGAGAGGGTGCCCAGCAGGTAGACGAGGGCGGCGCCCGCGGTGCCGATGACCGTGGCGCGGCCGACGGTGCGGCGCGGGTTCTTCACCTCGCCGGCGCTGACGGCGGCGGACTCCACGCCCAGGTAGGAGAAGAGCAGGATCGCGGCGGCGGCGGAGACCGCGCCGATGCCGCCGGCGCCGCTCGCGTTGAACGGGCCGAGGTTGTCCGGGTCGAAGAAGAACAGCCCGCCGACCGCGACGAGCAGCAGCGGCGCGAACTTCAGGACGGTGGCGACCAGCTGCACGGCGCCCACGTACCGGGTGCCCGCGAAGTTGGCGAGCGCGGGCAGCCACTGGATGACCAGCGCGGCCAGACAGGCGGTCCAGCGGTGGTCGTTGACCGGGATCAGGACGTCGAGGTAACCGACGGCGGCGACGGCCAGCGCCGCGTTGGACACCCAGGTGGTGATCCAGTACGCCCAGGCCGCGAGGAAGCCGGCGAAGTCGCCGAAGGCGCCGCGGGCGTAGACGTAGGGGCCGCCGGTGCGCGGGTCGCGGGCGGCGAGGCGGCCGAAGACCAGGGCGAGCGCGATGGCGCCGACGGTCAGGACGCCGAAGGCGAGCAGGCTGACGGTGCCGAAGGGCGCGACGGAGGCGGGGAGCAGGAAGATGCCGCCGCCGATGATGTTGCCCATGACCAGGGCGGTGGCCACGGGAAGCCCGAAGCGGCGGGCGTGCCGGCCGGTGCCGGACGTGGGGTCGGGGGCCGCGGGGGTCTCCTGCGGTTCCGGAGCCGGTGGGGGGACGGTCCCGGTGACGTGCATGGGGTGGTGCGCCTCTCATGGAACTGTGGCCCGGGATCGCCGGGGCGGCGCTCATGGTCGGGCACGGTCCGTCGCACCTCAAAATCAGGCGCTTTTCTCCTGCACGAACCCGTCCGCGACGGGAAAAGGTGCGCTTTCGACGACGTTCGGCCGTGGATCTTCCACGGGTACCTGCGGGCCGTTGGACTCCCGCAGCCAGCGGCGCAGCACCTGGTGGACGTGTTCGGCGCCGACGATCTCCGTGCCCTCCTCCACCGGGTCGGACAGCACGGCCGGTGACAGCAGGAAGGCGTGCGACTGGGCGCCGCCGAGCCCACCGTGGGAGCCGATCTGCTCCTCGAACGCGAGGACTTCGCCGTCGGCCGGGTCGTGGAAGGAGTTGACCATGATGTCGGCGGTGTGCGGGAAGGAGTGCGTGCGGCGCACGGCGTCGGCGGCGCCGGGACCGAAGGGGGCGAGCGGGCCGGGCTCCTCGTCGAGCCGGTCCAGGGGTATCTCGGCGCCGTGCGCACCGAGCACCAGGCCGCCGTGGAGCTCGCTGCGCACCAGCAGGAAGCCGATGCCGGGGTGGTTGGCGAGGGTCGGCAGCAGCGCGGGGTGGCGGGCGTCGATCTCCTCCCTGGTCATCCGGTGCCGCACGTCCGGGAACGAGACCAGGCCCAGGTTGCCCGAGGCCAGCACGATCGGCTCGGAGCGGCGGCCGGTCGGGGTGTCGGCGGGTCTCTGCTGTGCGGCGCCCTCCTCGACGGGGCGGTGCAGGGCGGCGCGGACGGTGTTGCGGGCCTCGGCGCCGCTGCGGGTGCGCTGGGCGCGGCGCGGCACCGGCAGCCCGCAGCCGGCCCGGACCAGGTCGCCGAGGGTGAGGCCGTAGCGGGCGCGGAAGGTCTCGCCTGGGCTCTGGCCGTGGTCGGACAGGAGGACGATCCGGTAGGAGCGGGGGGCCTGGTCGGCGACCTTCTCGATCAGCGCGAGGGACCGGTCGAGCCGCCTCAGGACGTTGACGGCGTCCCGGCCGTGCGGCCCGGAGTGGTGCGCCACCTCGTCGTACGCCACCAGGTCGGCGTAGACGGCGGTGCGGCCGGCGAGCATGTCGCCCATCACCGCGGCGACGACGACGTCGCGTTCGACGACGGTGGCGAAGGCGCGGACGAAGGGGTAGAGGCCGCCGCGGGAGACGCGCGGGCGGACCTTGTGGGCGCGGGCGCGGACGGACTGGCCGATCTCCCGGCCCACCTCGGCGACGAAGGACATCGCGGTGCGGACGGCGTTGGCCGGGTCGGAGAAGTAGGCGAAGTAGCCGGACCTGGACCGGGTCTCGCGGCTGCGGCGGCGGGTGGCGATGGACAGCACCAGGGCCTGTTCGTCGGCGCCGCCGCCGAAGAGGTTGCCGCGGCTCGCGCCGTCCAGGCTGAGCAGCCCGCCGTCGCCGGTGCGCCGGACGGCGCGGTGCTGGAGTTCGGCGGCGCTGGTCGGCCGGTTGCAGACCATGACCTCGCCGGTGTCCTTCTCGTACCAGCGGAAGGCGGGCACGTCGTGGTTGCTGCCGTGCAGGATGCCGAGCTGGCTGGCGCCGGTCTGGCTGGACCAGTCGGTGCGCCACGGGGCCAGCCGGTGACTCGCGGACGCGCCGTCGCGGCCGAGCCAGCGGGCGACGGTGGGCATGGCGCCGGTGTCGACGGCGTCGAGCAGGACGTCGTGTCCCACGCCGTCCAGTTGCAGGAAGACGATGCCCGGGCCGGCCGGGCAGGGCGGGCCCGATCTGCGGCGGCGGTCGGCGAGGCGGTAGAGCCGGCGCCGGTAGGCGTCGTCGCCGCGCACCGTCAGGGCACCGCCGGTGGCGGAGGCGACGGCGGACATGACGGCGGCGACCACGACCGCGGTCTCGGGGGCGACGCCGCCGCGGCCTGCCGGGTTCACGTCGATCGCGAGGAGCAGCAGCCCGCCGTTGAGGAAGAAGACCAGCAGCCCGAGGACGAGCGCCGGCACCAGGAGCAGCAGGCGGACCATGAGCGGCCACACCACGGCGGAGAGCAGGCCGAAGGCGCCCGCGCCGACCGCGGCGGTCATCGCGATGTCGGTCGCGCTGTCCCCGTCGGGCGACTGGAGCCGGAAGTCCGGCAGGATGCCCGCGAGCACGAGCATGGTGAGGGTGGACACGGCCCACACCGCGACAATCCGCCCGATCTGACTGGCGACCCGGCGCCAACGGCCTCCACCCACGCTCCGCACACCTCACGTCCCGGCCCGTCGTCCGGGCCATCCCCACCCTGCCACAACGCTCCGGGGCACCCGTTTGTCCCCAGGGCCTGTCCGACAATTCCCGTCGTCCGCCCGGAGGGCGGGCCCCGCGGGGTCTGGTGCGTGCGATCGCAAGGCGCCGGAGCGCCTTCGTGGCGGAGCCACGTGGGCGTTTCGGCAACGCCGCGAGCGCGCGTGCCAGACCCCGCGGGGCAGGCGGGAATTGTCGGACAGGCCCTCGCCCGGTTCACACCCCGAAAGGGTGGTCAGCGGCCGTCGTATCCCGCCGTGGGCATCGACAGCCTGCGGTGCACGCACGCCTTCATCCGGGCGTCGTAGGCCGGTTCCGCGTGGCCGGCGGTCTCGACGCGGGCGCCGCGCCGCGCGCACTCCGCGGTGAAGTCGTCGACGGAGGCCAACGCGCTCTCCAGCACCCGCCGGCTGGGGGCCACGAACAGGTCGTGGCCCGGGCGGACCCCGTCCCACAGGGCGTCGTGGTCCGGCCGCAGGCCGCGTACCAGCAGTTCCCTGGCGACGACGTAGCCGTGTTCCGCCGCCCAGCGGGCGCACATGGCGTGCTGGCTGCGGGAGTCGACCAGGAACGGATCGTCGTCCAGCATGTCCAGCGGCGTCAGACTCGCGATCGCCGTCACCCGCACCGGCCCCATGGTGTCCCCCCTCACCTCCCGTCACCTCCCGTTTTCGCCGCCGACCCTACTCCTGGACGTAGGCTTCGGGGAGTCGCGCGAAGGAGGCAAAGAGGTGCCGGTGGAGCTCACGTGGTGGGGTCACGCCACCTGCACGGTCGAGGACTCGGACATCCGCGTGCTCACCGATCCTCTGTTCGCCCGCCGCCTCGCCCACCTGCGCCGCAGGCGGGGCGCGGTGCCGCCGCCGGACGCCTGGCGCGCGGACGTGGCGCTGGTGTCCCATCTGCACGCCGACCACCTGCACGTGCCGTCGCTCGCGCGGCTCGCGCCGGGCACGCGCCTGCTCGTGCCCCGGGGCGCGCGACGGGCGGTGCCGGGGCTGCGGCGGCTCGGTCACCTGGACCTGGCGGAGGTGGCGCCCGGCGATGTCGCGCACGTCGGGGACCTGCGGATACGGGCGGTGCCCGCGCTCCACGACGGCCGGCGGCTGCCGGTCGGACGGCACCGCTCCCCCGCGCTCGGCTACGTCGTCGAGGGCGAGGCACGGACGTACTTCGCCGGGGACACCGGTCTGTTCGACGGCATGGAGAAGGAGGTCGGGCCGGTCGACGCGGCGCTGTTGCCGGTGGGCGGCTGGGGACCGTACCTGGGGGCGGAGCACCTGGACGCGGGGCGGGCGGCGGAGGCGCTGACCCGGCTGGCGCCGCGCACGGCGGTGCCGGTGCACTACGGCACGTACTGGCCGATCGGGATGGATGCCGTGCGCCCCCACGAGTTCCACACGCCGGGCGACGAGTTCGTGCGCCTGTCGGCGCTGCGCGCGCCGGGGGTCGCCGTGCACCGGCTGGGGCACGGCGAGAGTGTGCGGGTGGAGGTCGCGCGGTGAACTGGCTGGACGCCGCCACGACGAGCATGACGAGCATTCCGACGGAGCCGACGCAGCAGGCGTTCGGGTATCCGTCGCTGTTCCTGCTGGTGCTCATCGGGGCGTTGGTGCCGGTGGTGCCGACGGGCGCGCTGGTGAGTTCGGCGGCCGTGGTGGCGATGCACCAGACGCTGCCGTTCTCCATGCTGATGGTGTTCGCGACGGCGTCGCTGGCCGCGTTCTGCGGGGACATGGGGCTGTACTGGCTGGGCCGGCGCGGGGTCGGCTCGAAGAACGGCTCGCGCTGGCTGGAGGCGATCCGGTCCCGGGCGCCGGAGGACCGGCTGGAGCAGGCGCAGGACAAGCTCGCCGAGCACGACGTCGCGGTCCTGGTGCTGTCCCGGCTGGTGCCGGCCGGCCGCATACCGGTGATGCTGGCCTGCCTGCTCGCCGAGTGGCCGCTGCGCCGCTTCGCCCGCGGCAACCTGCCGGCCTGCCTGGCCTGGGCGGTGACGTACCAGTTGATCGGGGTCCTGAGCGGTGCGCTGTTCAGCAAGCCCTGGGAGGGGGTGGCCGCGGCGATCGCCCTCACGGTGCTGGTCAGCGCGGCGCCGGGGGTATGGCGACGGTTCCGGGGGCCGGCGAAGGCGTAGCGCTCGGGCGGGGCGGGGCGGCTCGGGGGGGGGCGTCCGGACGGGGCGTGGGCTACTCCAGCACGCGTGAAGCTCCCACCGGCAGGTCCCACAGGTCCTCCCGGGGCAGACCCGCGGCCTGCCAGGCGGCGCGGGTGCGGGTGAGGGGCTCCAGTACCGGTTCCGCGGAGAGGACGAACGTGCCCCAGTGCATCGGCGCCATGCGGCGGGCGCCGACGTCCTGGGCGGCACGGACCGCCTCCTCCGGGTCGCAGTGCACGTCGCTGAGCCACCAGCGGGGGTCGTAGGCGCCGACGGGGAGCAGCGCGAGGTCGATGCCGGGGTAGCGGCGGCCGATCCGGGTGAACCAGTGGCCGTACCCGGTGTCCCCGGCGAAGTACACGCGCCGGCCGTCGGGCGCGGTGAGCACCCAGCCGCCCCACAGGCTGCGGCAGGTGTCGACGAGGCTGCGCTTGGACCAGTGGTGCGCGGGGACGAAGTCGAAGCGGACTCCGCCGATCTCGGTCGCCTCCCACCAGTCCAGCTCGGTGACGCGGGTGAAGCGGCGGCGGTGGAACCAGCGGCCCAGTCCGGCGGGCACCAGGACGGGGGTGTCGCGCGGGAGCCTGCGCAGGGTGGGGGCGTCCAGGTGGTCGTAGTGGTTGTGGCTGATGACGACGGCGTCGACGCGGGGCAGGTCGCTCCAGGCGACGCCGACGGGGGTGATCCGGGCGGGGGTGCCGAGGATGCGGCGGGACCAGACCGGGTCGGTGAGCACGGTGAGGCCGCCGATCCGCACCACCCAGCTGGCGTGTCCCGCCCAGGTGACGGCGACGGTGTCCGCGTCCACGCGGGGCAGCGGGCCGGGGGCGTAGGGCAGCCGGGGGATGTCGGCGAGGCCCTCGCGGCCGGGTCTCACCGCGCCCTCGCGGGCGAATCTGGCGAGGGCCTTCAGGCCGGGCAGTGGCGCGGTCAGCCGGTCGTGGAATGTCCGCGGCCAGACGCGGTGTTCGGCGGGCGGCCGGGGATCGGCGAGCGGCGGGTACGAGGAGGCCCGGGCGGACGTGACCGGCGGCGCGGTGGTGTCCTCGGGGGACCCGGGGGTGCTCGTGGTCGACCGGGGCTGCTGCGTCATCGAGGAGGCTCCCATCGCTGAGCGTCGCGCAGATCGCCGAAGACCGACCCGAGCGCGGTCAACGCGCGTCGCACGTGTGGCAGTTCCAACGGGTCCGGGGAGGTGAGGCATTCCGCGCGCTGTCCGGCGGTGCCGGTGCCGAGCAGCGGGCCGGTGGCGAGCCGCACGCGAAGGGCCGCGAGGTCGTCGCCGAAGCGGTGTCCGCCGGGGGCGGGCATGCCGAGCCGGGTGGAGAGGAAGTCCTCCAGTTCCTGGGCGTCGCCGACGCCCTGCGCCCCGAGGGCGTCGTGCAGCGGGCCGAGGTCGGCGTACAGGTGACGCCCGGCCTGCGGGGGCCGCGCCGTGGCGCCCGCGGCAATGACGGCCGCGTGCACGGCGGCGGCCACGCGCGCGTGCAGGCGTACGGCGGCCGACCGGCGGGCGGTGACCGGCTCGGGTTCGTCGAGCGCGTACCCGGCCGCGGCGGCGACGGGCGCGGCCACGCCCGCGCCGAGGGCGGTGAGCACGTCGAGCACGCGCGCGTGCAGGCCGTCGCCGGCCGCGGACGCCGGGAAGCGGGCGACGGCGGCCGGCCAGCCGGGCGGCAGCAGTCCCCCGGCCAGGTCCGTGACGACGGTGACCCGCTCGGGCAGCATCTCGGCGGGACTGAGCAGCACGGTGGCGTGCGGATCGTGCAGGGTGTCCCGCCAGCTCTCGTCGCTGACCAGGTGCAGCCCCTCCCCGGCGGCGGCCTCGACGGTCTCGTGCAGCAGTTCGGGCCGCGCGACGGTGCCGGTGGGGTCGTCGGCCACGGCCAGCACCAGCAGGCGGGGGTCGCCGCCCTCGGCGCGCACCCGGCGGACGGTCTCCAGGAGGGCGTACGGGTCGGGGACGCCGCCGCTCTCGGCCGGCGTCGGGACGTGGAAGACGGGGCTGCCGAGCAGCCGCGCGTCCGGTGCCCACCAGGCGGCGCAGGGGCGGGGCACCAGGACGTCGCCGCCGAGCGCGGCGGTGAGCGCCAGCAGCAGGGGGTGCGCACCGGGGGCGGCGGCCACCTGGCCGGGCTCGGTGGGCAGGCCGCGCCGGTGCCAGTAGCCGCTCGCGGCGGCCGTGAGGGCGGGCGCGCCGCCGATCGGTTCGCCTCCGGCGCGGTCCGCGGCGGCGGCGAGGACGGCGGACAGTTCGGGCAGCACCGGCAGCCCGTCGTCGGGCAGGTGGGGGCCGTACCGGACGGGGCCGTGGCCCACGGCGTCGTGGCCTTCGGGGTCCGTGCGCCGCATGCGTACCTCCGCGCGGGTCCGTAGGGCCGCTCACCGTCGTTGATCCCAGTACCCATCCGGCACGCGAGCCATGACTCCGGCTCAGCGCTCCCCGTCCTCCCCGCGCAGCCGGAGCCGCAGCCGGTGGGCGGCCGCCGCGCACGCGCCCGCGATCAGGACGCCGCCCGCGGCCAGGGCCGGCACCGAGTCGCTGAAGGTGCCGCCGGCCCCTGCCCGCACCCCGTGTTCCGCCTTCCCGCCGCCGCAGTCCTTCCCGGCCTCGGCGGACCCCCCGTGCGGGGCGGCGGTCCCGGGGCACGGCGGCTCGGTGGCGCAGGGCGTGCCGTGGGTGGGCTTCCCGCCGTGCGGGGCGGCGGACGGGGGGCACGCGGGCTTGGCGGTGCCGCTCTCCCCCGCGGTGGCATCCGGCACGTTCATGGTGGCGCTCCACGGGTCGCCCTCCCCGCCCGCCTCGTCCGGGCAGGAGCCGTCGACGGTCCAGTCCTCCTCGGCGCCCTCCGCGTCCGCCTCGCTCCCGAAGTCCTCGGCGGCGGCTATCCGGGCGGTCCCCCGGTAGGCCGGGCCGGCGCCCGTGCCTCCCTCTCCCTCGACCTTGCGCAGCGCGACGGTGCCCTCGTCGAAGGCCAGGGAGGTGGCGTCGAGGGTCGCCGGCGCGGAACCGCCGGTCGGGGCGCACGAGACCGACACGGTGACGGTGCCGCCCGGGGTGACGTCGGCGGGGCTGACCTCGGCGGCCGCCCGGCCCCCGGCCGGTGCGAGGGGTTCCTCGGCGGCCGGCGGCGGTACGGGTTCCTCGGCCACCGGCGGCGGTACGGGCTCACCGGCGCCCGCGGGCGGTGGGGGGACGCCTGGGTCGGCCGCGCTCGGCCCCGCGAGGGCGCCGAGGGCGGCACTGGCCAGGACGGCCACGGACAGGGCGCGGGCGGTGCGGCGCATGGGGCGGGCTCCTTCGAGCTGCGGCGGCGGGGGCACGGCACTCGCGCCCCTCGGCCATCACAGCCCGCCCGCCCGGGGTGCGCGCGCCACTCTGCGCCGTTCGCGCGAACGGGGCCCCCGGGCGGGTGAGCCCGAGGTTTCGGAGCCGCGATCGCGGTCCCGGACGGGTCGGTGCCGCGGCTCGCTCAGGCCGCCGGATCCCGCAGCACCTGCTCCCGCACCCGGTCGCAGCAGCGGCTGATCAGGCGGGAGACGTGCATCTGGGAGATGCCGAGCTGCTCGGCGATCCGGCTCTGGGTCATGTCGTCGAAGAAGCGCATGTACAGGATGGCGCGCTCCCGGTCGGGGAGGGCGGCCAGGCGCTCCTTGACGGCCTCGCGGTCCACGACGGTGTCGAGGGCCGGGTCGGGTCCGCCGAGGGCGTCGCCGAGCGAGAACCCGTCCTCACTGCCCGGCAGCTCGGCGTCCAGGGACAGGGCGGTGAAGCTCTCCAGCGCCTCCAGACCGGCCCGGACGTCCTCTTCGCTGAGGTCGGTGTGCTCCGCGATCTCGGTGACGGTGGGCATGCGGCCCGGGTTGGTCTGGGAGAGCTCCTGGCGGGCGAAGCGCACGCGGTTGCGCAGTTCCTGGACCCGGCGCGGCACGTGCAGCGTCCACATGTGGTCGCGGAAGTGCCGCTTGATCTCGCCGGTGATGGTCGGCACGGCGTAGCTCTCGAAGGCGTTGCCGCGCTCGGGGTCGTACCGGTCGACGGCCTTGACCAGGCCGAGGGCGGCGACCTGGCGCAGGTCGTCGTAGCTCTCGCCGCGGCTGCGGAAGCGTCCCGCGAGGCGTTCGGCCATGGGCAGCCAGGCCTCGACGATCCGGTCGCGGACCTCGTCGCGCTCCGGGCCGTCGGGGAGGGTGGTCAGCCGGCGGAACGCGTCCGCGGTGTCGGGAGCGTCGTCGTGCGGATGCTTCACGCTGGCGTGGATCGGCATGTGCGTCGCAACTCCTTCGGAGTGCGGGGCCGGTCGTCGGTTCGGGGCGGGCCCCGGGCGCGGCCCTCGTGGGGCGGCCGGAGTCCGTTGGGCCTCCGGCGCGCCGGACGGACGTCACCGGTTCGACGACACGACCCTGGGGGTCGGGCGGTCACCCGTGGGAGGGCGTCCGGCCCCGGACGGCCACGTCCGGGGCGGCGTCGCGCCGCTCCCACGGACGTGCCTCCTGTCCGAAGCACTGACCTTGCCCCTGCCCATTGGAGACCGT
Source organism: Streptomyces sp. NPDC058985 (assembly GCF_042740985.1). NCBI lineage: Bacteria > Bacillati > Actinomycetota > Actinomycetes > Kitasatosporales > Streptomycetaceae > Streptomyces > Streptomyces sp. NPDC058985. The sequence goes on from NZ_JBHYJX010000019.1 coordinate 86,749, forward strand.
CGCAAACCCCCGGGCGGCACCGCGCCGCGCCCCGCCGCCCGGGGGCGGGTCAGCCGGTGCGTGGCCGGCTGAAGCGGACCATGTTCCCGGCCGGGTCGCGAAAGGCGCAGTCCCGGACGCCGTAGGGCTGGTCGACCGGTTCCTGGAGGACCTCGGTGCCGGCGGCCCGGATGTGTTCGAAGGTGGCGTCGACGTCGTCGGTGGTGAAGTTCAGGCCGCGCAGCAGTCCCTTCGCCAGCAGTTCGGCCATGGCCTCCCGGTCGGTGGCCGAGGCGCCCGGGTCGGCGAGCGGGGGTTCGAGGACGATGCCGACGTCGGGCTGGGCCGGGGAGCCGACGGTCACCCAGCGCATCCCCTCGAAGGCGACGTCGTCCCGGACCTCCATCCCGAGCACGTCCCGGTAGAAGGCGAGCGCCGTGTCGTGGTCGTCGACGGCGATGAAGCACTGCGCGAGGTTGATGTCCATGCGTGTCACGCTACGGGCGGGCGCGCGGGTCCGGCTTCTCCGTTCCTGACCGGTCGGGTGTGGACCTTGGCGACGCAGGCGGGGATCGCGGCGCCGTCGGCGTGGTCGCGTTCCCGGTAGGCGCTCGGGCTCTCGCCGACCAGTTCGGTGAAGCGCGAGCTGAAGGATCCCAGCGAGGTACAGCCGACGGCGAAGCAGACCTCGGTGACGGACAGGTCGCCGCGGCGCAGCAGGGCCTTGGCGCGCTCGATGCGGCGCGTCATGAGGTAGCTGTAGGGGGTCTCCCCGTAGGCGGCGCGGAAGCTGCGGGAGAAGTGGCCCGCCGACATCAGGGCGACCCGCGCCAGCGCCGGGACGTCGAGCGGCTCTGCGTACTCGCGGTCCATCAGGTCGCGTGCCCGGCGCAGCCGGGCCAGGTCCTCCAGGCTCGTCACACCCTTACGATCCCACAGCGCCCACGGCGCCGGTACCGGCGCCGTGGGCCGCCGCGGTCAGGCGCCGACGTACGCCGCGAGGTGCTCGCCGGTGAGGGTGGCGCGGTCGGCGACGAGGTCGGCGGGGGTGCCCTCGAAGACGATCCGGCCGCCGTCGTGGCCGGCGCCGGGGCCGAGGTCGATGATCCAGTCGGCGTGCGCCATGACGGCCTGGTGGTGCTCGATGACGATGACCGACTTGCCGGCCTCGACGAGGCGGTCGAGGAGGCCGAGCAGTTGCTCGACGTCGGCGAGGTGCAGGCCGGTGGTGGGCTCGTCGAGCACGTAGACGCCGCCCTTGTCCCCCATGTGGGTGGCCAGCTTGAGCCGCTGCCGTTCGCCGCCGGAGAGCGTGGTGAGGGGCTGGCCGAGGGTGAGGTAGCCGAGTCCGACGTCGGCGAGCCGGTCGAGGATCTTGTGCGCGGCGGGGGTGCGGGCCTCGCCGGAGCCGAAGAACTCCTCGGCCTGCGCGACGGACATGGCGAGCACCTCGCTGATGTCCCGGCCGCCGAAGCGGTACTCCAGCACCGAGGGCTGGAACCGCTTGCCCTCGCAGTCCTCGCAGGGGGCGGCGACCCCGGCCATCATGGCGAGGTCGGTGTAGATGACGCCGGCGCCGTTGCAGGTGGGGCAGGCGCCCTCGGAGTTGGCGCTGAACAGGGCCGGCTTCACGCCGTTGGCCTTGGCGAAGGCCTTGCGGATCGGTTCGAGCAGTCCGGTGTACGTGGCCGGGTTGCTGCGCCTCGAGCCCTTGATGGGGCTCTGGTCGACCGAGACGACGTCGGCGCCGGCCGGGACCGAGCCGTGGATCAGCGAGCTCTTGCCGGAACCGGCCACGCCGGTCACCACGCAGAGCACACCGAGCGGGACGTCGACGTCGACGCCCTGGAGGTTGTGCGTCGTGGCGCCGCGGATCTCCAGGGCACCGGTGGGCTTGCGGACCGTGTCCTTGAGGACGGCCCGGTCGTCGAGGTGGCGGCCGGTGACGGTGTCGCCGGCCCGCAGTTCCTCGACGGTGCCCTCGAAGCAGACGGTGCCGCCCGCGGTGCCGGCGCCGGGGCCGAGGTCCACCACGTGGTCGGCGATGGCGATCGCCTCCGGCTTGTGCTCGACGACGAGGACGGTGTTGCCCTTGTCCCGCAGGCGCAGCAGCAGGTCGTTCATCCGCTGGATGTCGTGCGGGTGCAGTCCGATGGTGGGCTCGTCGAAGACGTACGTGGTGTCGGTGAGCGAGGAGCCGAGGTGGCGGATCATCTTGACGCGCTGCGCCTCGCCGCCCGACAGGGTGCCCGCGGGCCGGTCGAGGGAGAGGTAGCCGAGGCCGATCTCGACGAACGAGTCGAGAGCGTCCCGCAAGGCGCCGAGCAGCGGCGCCACGGACGGTTCGTCGAGGTCGCGCACCCACTCGGCCAGGTCCCGGATCTCCATCGCGCAGGCGTCGGCGATGCTGATCTTCCCGATCTTCGAGGAGCGGGCGCCCTCGCTCAGCCGCGTACCGTCGCACTCGGGGCAGACGGTGAAGGTGACGGCCCGCTCCACGAAGGCCCGGATGTGCGGCTGCATCGCCTCCTTGTCCTTGGACAGGAAGGACTTCTGGATCTTCGGGATCAGGCCCTCGTAGGTGAGGTTGACGCCGTTGACCTTGACCTTGACCGGTTCGCCGTAGAGGAAGTCCCGCAGCTGCTTCTCGGTGTACTCGCGGATCGGCTTGTCGGGGTCGACGAAGCCGGACTGGGCGTACACCTGGACGGTCCACTGGCTGTCCGACTTCCAGCCGGGGATGGTGAAGGCGCCCTCGGCGAGCGACTTGGAGTCGTCGTAGAGCTGGGTGAGGTCGATGTCGGAGACGCTGCCGCGGCCCTCGCAGCGGGTGCACATGCCGCCGGTGCGCTCGAACGTCGCCTTGACCGCCTTCTTGTTGCCGCGCTCGACGGTGATCGCGCCGCTCGCCCGGACCGAGGCGGTGTTGAAGGAGTACGCGCTGGGCGGGCCGATGTGGGGCTCGCCGAGGCGGCTGAAGAGGATCCGCAGCATCGCGTTGACGTCGGTGGCGGTGCCGACGGTGGAGCGGGGGTCGGCGCCCATCCGCTGCTGGTCCACGATGATCGCGGTGGTCAGGCCTTCGAGGATGTCGACCTCGGGGCGCGCCAGCGTCGGCATGAAGCCCTGCACGAAGGCGCTGTAGGTCTCGTTGATCAGCCGCTGCGACTCGGCGGCGATGGTGTTGAACACCAGCGAGCTCTTGCCCGAACCGGAGACTCCCGTGAAGACCGTCAGGCGGCGCTTGGGGATCTCGATGCTCACGTCCTTGAGGTTGTTCTCGCGGGCGCCGTGCACGCGGATGAGGTCGTGGCTGTCGGCGACGTGCGGCACGGATGCCTGGCTGCCCGTCCTCTTGGCGCTGCTCATCGTGTCTCCATCTGTCGGGGGCTCCATGTGATGGCTGGCGCCCGCGGTATGCACACGCTAGAGGGGCCGGCGGGACCCGCGCTTCTCGATTACTGATCCGGTGCCGGCCGGCGAAATCGGAGCGGGCCCGTCCGGGTGAATCCGTGTCGGCCCCCGGTGTCCGGGTACGCGGTCGGCACCCTGAGGATCTGGAGGGAGACATGCAGCGAGGCAGCGACCGGATGAGCGCCCACCGCGACGACGAGATGAAGCACGAACTGCAGGGTCTGCTCAGGTCCGGGCACCCCACCCGGACCGAGGAGTGGCACGACCCGGAGCCGGTGGCGGAGGACGATCCGGACGTCACGCACGGGCCGGTGACACCGGGCCGCGGGCCGACGTACCTGGAGGCCCTGCGGCTCGAACTGGCCCGGAACCTGACCCGGGGCAGCTTCCCCGCGGGACCGCGGGAACTGACCCGCACCCTGCGCCACGGCAACGCGCCCGACGCCCTCGTGGAGGAGCTGGACCGGCTCCCGGACAAGGCGCGCTACGACAACGTCCAGGAACTGGCGGTGGCGCTCACCGAAGCCGGCCCCTCGGGGGCGCGGGGCGCCTAGCTCCTGTCGTCAGGAAAGAATCCCGAAAGGAATCCGAACCGCATGCGCATCGCATTTCTCAGCGCGCCCGAGGGCGTGGAGCAGGTCGAACTGACCGAGCCGTGGCAGGCGGCGAAGGACGCGGGCCACGAGCCGGTGCTGGTGTCCACGCAGACCGGCGAGGTCCAGGGCTTCGACCATCTGGACAAGGCGGACACGTTCCCGGTGGACGAGGTGGTGGGTGACACCTCGGCCGACTCGTTCGGCGGGCTGGTCCTGCCCGGCGGGGTGGCCAACCCCGACTTCCTGCGGACCGACGAGAAGGCCGTGGCGTTCGTCCGGGCCTTCTTCGAGCAGGGCAGGCCGGTGGCCGCGATCTGCCACGCGCCGTGGACCCTGATCGAGGCCGACGTGGTACGCGGCCGGGTGCTGACCTCGTGGCCCAGTCTCCGGACCGACCTGACCAACGCGGGCGCCACCTGGGTCGACGAGCAGGTGAAGGTCTGCGACCACGGCGACAGCATCCTCGTCACCAGCCGCAAACCGGACGACCTCCAGGCGTTCTGCGCGGCCTTCCTCGCCGAGTTCGCCAAGGCGGGCGGCTGACCGGCGCGGACGGCGGCCGGGCCGCCGCCCCGGAGACTCGGGGTCTGTCGTCCGGATCAGACCCTAGGCTCCCGGGGTGGCGGCCTGGCCGCAGCCGCGTTCGCGGGCGCCCTCGCGGGTGCGGCCGGCGGCGACCGGGCGCCGCGGGTTGCGGCGCAGCCACTCGCCCTCCAGCCGCGCCATGCGGTCGTTGTGGGCCCGCAGCGCGTCGTTCGACCCGTAGAGCAGGGTGTCGTGACGGGTCCGGTGGATGGTCTCCAGCTCCTTCATGAGCTGCTGGTCGTCCAGGCGGCCCGGGTCCACTCCGGTCATGGTGTCCCCTATGTCGTGTTCGTTCATGCGGTCCGGGTACCCGCCCCCGCAGCAGTACCACCCCCCAGCGCCACCCGGGAGAGCGCCATGGACCTCGCGTTTCTGCATCCCCTCTACGAACACCAGGGGCCCTGGGCCTCCGTGTACGTCGATCTGTCCCGGCACACGGAGGACACCGCGCACGAGCGTGAGCTGACGGCGGCCGCGGTGGCCCGGGAGCTGGCGGAGCAGGGCGCCGACGACGCCACCTGCCAGGCGGTGCGGGAGGCCGTGGACGAGCTGCGGCACGCCTCCGACCCGCACGGCCGGGCGCTGTTCGCGTGCGCCGGACGGGTGGTGCTCGACCCCCGGCTGGCCCGGCCCCCCTACGGCGGGACCACCGCCGACTGGGCACCGCTGCCGCACGTCGCCCCGCTGCTCGACCTGGCCGGCGAGGACCCGGTGTGCGTGGTGGCGTACATCGACCGCAAGGGCGCCGACTTCGAGCTGCGCGGCGCGCTGGGCAGCTCGGACGCGGGCGGGGTGACCGGCCGGCAGTGGCCGCTGCACCGCACGAGCAGCGCCGACTGGTCGGAGCGCCACTTCCAGCTGCGGGTGGAGAACACCTGGGAGCACAACGCGGCGGAGATCGCGGACGCGCTCGCGGTGTGCCAGGAGGAGACCGGCGCCGACCTGCTCATCCTGGTGGGTGACGACCGGGAGCGGCGGTCCGTGCACGAGCGGTTGCCGAAACGGCTCCAGGGGCGGATCGCCGAGGCCTCGCGCGGCGCCGGGAGCAGGCTCCTCGACGACGAGGTGGAGGGGCTGCGCGAGGACCACGTGCGCTCGCGCGCGCGGGAGGAGCTGGACCGGTTCCTGGCCGCCCGGGCACCCGACGACGGGGGCCGGGCCGGCGCCGCCGAGGGCGTGCCCGCGCTGGTGGAGGCGGCCCGGGAGCACCGCATCGACGAGCTGCTGGTCATCCCGGACGCCCCCGACACCCACCGCGAGGTGTGGATCGGCGAGGACGCCGACCAGCTCGCGGTGCGCCGTACCGAGCTGAAGACGCTGGGCGAGCAGAACTCCTGGTCGGCCCGGGCGGACGACGCGCTGCTGCGGTCGGCGGTGATGACCGGCGCACCGGCGGTCTCGGTGACGCCGGCGCTGCCGTCAAAGGCCGCGGACAAGGCTCCGGTGGGCGGCCTGGGGGCGCTGCTGCGCTGGAAGTGACCGGCAGGCCCCCGCCCCGGTCGCCTACCGGACCCGCTCCACCCGCCGCTCGTCCCAGACCGGCTCCGGCGTCTCACGGACGTGTCCGTCGCTGCCGAAGACCAGGTAGCGGTCGAAGGAGCGGGCGAACCAGCGGTCGTGGGTGACGGCGAGGACCGTGCCCTCGAAGCCCTCCAGGCCCTCCTGGAGGGCTTCGGCCGATTCCAGGTCGAGGTTGTCGGTCGGCTCGTCGAGCAGCAGGGCGGTGACGCCCTGGAGTTCCAGCAGGAGGATCTGGAACCGGGCCTGCTGGCCGCCGGAGAGCCGGTCGAAGGTCTGCTCCGCCTGCTGGGTCAGCTCGTAGCGGCGCAGCCTCGACATGGCGGCGCCCCGGTCCTGGGCGTGCTCGGACCACAGGATGTCCAGGAGGGTGCGGCCGAGGAGTTCCGGGTGGGCGTGGGTCTGCGCGAAGTGTCCGGGCAGCACGCGCGCCCCGAGCTTCCAGTCGCCGGTGTGGTGCACGTCGTCGCCGGCCAGCAGGCGCAGGAAGTGCGACTTGCCGGAGCCGTTGGAGCCGAGGACGGCGACCCGTTCGCCGTAGAAGACCTCCAGGTCGAAGGGTTTCATCAGGCCGGTGAGTTCCAGTTGGTCGCACGTGACGGCGCGGACGCCGGTGCGGCCGCCCTTCAGACGCATCCTGATGTCCTGCTCGCGCGGCGGCTCGGGCGGCGGCCCGGCCTCCTCGAACTTGCGCAGCCTGGTCTGCGCGGCGGCGTAGCGGGACGCCATGTCGTGGCTGACCGCGGCCGCCTGACGCAGGTTCAGGACCAGCTTCTTGAGCTGCGCGTGCTTCTCGTCCCAGCGGCGGCGCAGTTCCTCGAAGCGGGCGAAGCGCTCGCGGCGTACCTCGTGGAAGGTGGCGAAGCCGCCGCCGTGCACCCAGGCGTCGGCGCCGGCGGGTCCGGGCTCCAGGGAGACGATCTTCTGGGCGGCGCGGGCGAGGAGTTCCCGGTCGTGGGAGACGAAGAGCACGGTCTTGCGGGTCTCGGCGAGCCGCTCCTCCAGCCAGCGCTTTCCGGGCACGTCGAGGTAGTTGTCGGGCTCGTCGAGCAGCAGCACCTCGTCGGTGCCGCGCAGCAGCGCCTCCAGCACCAGTCGTTTCTGCTCACCGCCGGAGAGGGTGCTCACCCGGCGCCACTGCGCCTTCTCGTAGGGCACGCCCAGCGCGGCCGTGGTGCAGATGTCCCACAGGGTCTCGGCCTCGTAGCCCTGGGCCTCGGCCCAGTCGGCGAGCGCCTGCGCGTAGCGCATCTGCGCGGCCTCGTCGTCCACGGTCATCAGCGCGTGCTCGGCGGTGTCCACGGCGCGCGCGGCCTCGCGGATCCGGGGCGGGGACACGGACACGAGCAGGTCCCGTACGGTCGTCTCGTCCCGGACGGAGCCCACGAACTGCCGCATCACCCCGAGGCCGCCGCCGACGGTGACGCTCCCGCCGTGCGGTTTCAGCTCCCCGGACAGCAGCCGGAGCAGGGTGGTCTTGCCCGCCCCGTTGGGTCCGACGAGGGCCACCACGGCCCCCTCCCCCACCCGGAAGGAGGCGTCGCCGAGCAGCGCCCTCCCGTCGGGGAGGTAGTACTCCAGGTGCGCCGCTTCGAAATGACCCATGGCACCGGATTCTGCGGGGCGGCCCCCGCCCCGGGCAAACCGATTACGGAGGCCCGGTGCCGCGCGGGGCGACGTGGCGGGCGCCACCGGCAGGAAACGCCGCGCACCGGGTAGGCGGGTGGCATGAGCCCCGACGTAGATCTCACCGCCCTGACGCCCGGCCCGCACCCCCTCCGCAACGGCTTCCTGCGGCTGGACCAGCGGGCGTTCGAGGCCGTCGCCGCCCGTACCTGGCCCGGCGCCGACCCGCTGCTGCCCCGGCTGAGCCGTTCCGCCAACCACGGAGTGCTGTGGTTCGGGGTGGCCGCCGCCCTGGCCGCGTCCCGCACCCCGCGGGCCCGCCGCGCCGCCGCCCGTGGCCTGGCCTCGCTGAGCCTCGCCTCCCTGACGATCAACACCCTCGGCAAGCGCTCGGTGCGCCGGTCCCGCCCGGTGCTGGACCCGGTGCCGCTGGTCCGGCAGTTGAAGCGGCAGCCGATCACGACGTCGTTCCCGTCGGGGCACGCCGCGTCGGCGGCCGCGTTCGCGACCGGGGTGGCGCTGGAGTCCCCGGCGTGGGGCGCGGCGGTGGCCCCGGTGGCCGCCGCGGTGGTCCTCTCGCGTGTCTACACCGGCGTCCACTTCCCGAGCGACGTGGTGGCGGGCGCCGCGCTCGGGGCGGGTGCCGCGTTCGCCGTACGGGGCCTGGTGCCGACGCGCGCCCAGCACATCCCGCCGGCCCGGCCGCGCGCCGAGGTGCCGGCGCTGCCCGGGGGCGAGGGGCTGGTGATGGTGGCCAACGTCGCCTCGGGCACCTCGGACCGGGTGCGGGCGCTGTGCGACGCGCTGCCCGACGCCGAGGTGGTGGAGTGCGAGCCGGAGGACATCCCGGCGGAGCTGGAGAAGGCGGCGGACCACGCCCGGGTGCTCGGCGTGTGCGGTGGCGACGGCACGGTGAACGCGGCGGCCGAGGTCGCCCTGCGGCACGGCCTGCCGCTGGCGGTGCTGCCCGGCGGCACGCTCAACCACTTCGCCTACGACCTGGGCGTGGAGGACGTGCGGGACCTGTGCGGGGCGCTGGAGCGGGGCGAGGGGATGCGGGTGGACGTGGGCCGGTTCGCCTCCGGCGGGCGGCAGGGCGTCTTCCTCAACACCTTCAGCCTCGGCGTCTACCCGGAGCTGGTGCGGGAGCGGGAGCACTGGTCGTCGAGGATCGGCGGCTGGCCGGCCGGGGTGCTGGCGGCGGTGCGGGTGCTGCGCGCGGACCGGCACCCGCTGGAGGCGGAGGTGCGCGGCCGCCGGCGCCCGCTGTGGATGCTGTTCGCCGGCAACGGCACGTACCACCGCAGGGGCCTCGCCTCGGGCCGCCGGCTGGACCTGGCGGACGGGCAGCTGGACGTGCGGGTGGTGCACGGTGGCCGCCGGCCGGCCCTGCGGCTGCTGTCCGCCGCGCTCGCGGGTCCGCTGACCCGCTCCCCGGCCCACGCGGCGGTGCAGGTGCCCCGGCTGCGGCTGTCGGGTGTGGCGCCGGGCACGCTGATGGCGTTCGACGGCGAGCTGACCGAGACCGAGGGCGACCTGACGCTGGAGAAGCTGCCGGAGGCGCTCACGGTGTACCGGCCGCTGCCGGGTGAGGGCGGGCTGCTTTCCTGACACGCCGTCAGTCCAGCATGCAAAACGCGGGTCTCACCATTCGACCGACGGGCGTAACGTGACCGCACCGTCGGAGAGGGGATCCACCATGCCGAAGCCGCGGGAGACCGCCGTCTACACGCACGGGCACCACGAGTCCGTGCTCCGCTCGCACACCTGGCGCACCGCCGCCAACTCCGCCGCCTATCTGCTGGGCTCCCTGCGGCCCCACATGAAGGTCCTGGACATCGGCTGCGGGCCCGGCACCATCACCGCGGACCTCGCGACGCTGGTCCCGGACGGGCACGTCACCGGCGTGGACCGGGCACCGGAGATCGTCGACCGGGCCCGCGCCACGGCGGCGGAGCGCGGACTCGGCAACACCGACTTCGCGGTGGGGGACGTGCACGCGCTGGACTACCCGGACGACACGTTCTGCGTGGTCCACGCCCACCAGGTGCTCCAGCACGTGGGCGACCCGGTGGGGGCGCTGCGCGAGATGCGGCGAGTGGCGCGGCCCGGCGGGATCATCGCCGTCCGCGACTCGGACTACGGGGCCATGACGTGGTACCCCGCGTCCCCGGGCATGGACGACTGGCTAAACCTGTACCGGCGGGTGGCCCGCGCCAACGGCGGCGAACCGGACGCCGGGCGCCGGCTGAAGGCGTGGGCACTGGAGGCGGGGTTCACGGACGTCACGGCGACCTCCGCGACCTGGACCTTCGCCACCGCCGAGGAGCGGGAGTGGTGGAGCGGCCTGTGGGCGGACCGGACCCTTGCGTCCGCGTACGCCGGCCGCGCGACCGAGGGCGGCCACGCGACCGCCGAGGAGCTGCGCGCGGTCTCGGCCGCCTGGCGGGACTGGGGCGAGCGGCCGGAAAGCTGGTTCAGCGTGCTGCACGGAGAGATCCTGTGCCGCAAGCGGTGAGGACGGGTGAGGCCGCGGCCCCGGGAGACTCACTCCCGGGGCAGCAGCGGTCCCAGCGGCCCGAGGTCCAGGTTCAGATCCTCCGGCCGCAGTCCGTAGCGGTCGCGCAGCTCGGTCATGCGGTCGTCGAGGAGCATCAGGGTGAGTCCGATCCGCTCCTCCTGCTCCTCGCTGAGATCCCCCTCGTCGACCCGGCGCAGCGCCTGGCGCTCCATGAGCTGGCGCAGCAGCTCGACGACGGTCAGCACCAGTTTCACCAGGTCGCGTTCGACCGTGTCGGGGTCGAGGTCGAGGCGTTTGCGGGGTTCGGGTTGTCCAGTCACGTCAGTCCCCGAACGGCGATGGGACATTGCTGTTGACCGAGCTGATCAGCGCGTTCAGATCGATGCGGACCAGGTCGACGTCCGCGATGCGCAGCGTGACGTCGCCGGTGATGACGACACCGCCGGCCAGCAGCCGGTCGAGCAGGTCCACGAGAGCGATCTCCCGGCGTTCCACGACGGTCACGTGCCCTCCCCCGGCTGTTCCTCACTGGCGGCTCCTTCGCCGGCGAAGGAGTAGGCGGCCCAGGGACCGGTGAGTTCCACACGGATTCCCGGGGCGTCGTCCTTCGTCCGGTCGATCTTCTCCACGAACTCCTCGGAGGCGTCCCGCCGCACCAGGTAGGCGGCGTTGAGGACGTTCCGTCCGGCGGCACCGGAGAGACGGGGGTTCTGCGGCGCGTGCAGCCGCGCGTCGTCGGCCAGGGAGGACAGGGTCGAGTGGAGTCCCGTGGCGAACCGCTCGGCCCTCGACCACAGATCCTCGTTGGCCCGCGACTGCTGACGCCGCTGCCGCAGGTAGTCCCGGCCCGAGGCGGGTTTGGGGGCGGGCCGCGCCGGCGCGGCCGCCTGCTCGGGCTCCGCCTCGACGTACACCTTCACGCCCCATTCCACCCGTCCGTCCAGCCGGGCGAGCGTGTTCCGGAAGGCCTCCTCGCGCTGCTCCATCATCAGCCGTACGCCGCTGTCGTCCCGGAAGACGGTGGCCAGCCGGAGCGGCAGCGGTGTGGTGACGGCGGTGAGCGCGTCGATCACCTGCTGATGGGAGCGGGCCGTGGCGGCCAGCCAGTCGAGGTCCTCCAGGTGCGCGCGCAGGGACTCCTCGCTGAAGTCGGCCTCGGGCACATGGCTGACGACGGCGACCAGGCCGCCGTGGGCCAGCAGCCGGGGCGGGTCGCCCGCCACCCCCGTGAGCTGGGCCTGGAGGGCCGCGCCGAAGGGGCGGCAGACGGCGTAGACGTACCGCAGTCCGTTCACGTCTCCTCCTTCGGTACGCGGCCCGGGTCCAGCTCACGCAGGCGTTCGCGCAGTGCGGCGTTCTCCCGGGTGAGTTCGTCGCGCCGGGCGCGCGAGGAGAGCGCGGGGTCGCTCTCCCACCAGTCGATGCCCATCTCCTTGGCCTTGTCGACGGAGGCGACCACGAGGCGCAGCTTGATCGTCAGCAGCTCGATGTCGAGCAGGTTGATCTTGATGTCGCCCGCGATCACGATGCCCTTGTCGAGCACCCGTTCCAGGATGTCGGCGAGGTTGGCGCTCTGTCCCTGGCCGTAGGGCTCGGGCAGCCGGCTGGGTGTGGTCATCGACGGCTCCCGCCGCCGGCGTCCTCGTACTCCTCACGGGACGCGGTCTCGTCCTCCCCGGCTTCCTTGTCCTCCTCGTACTCGCCCTCGGGCTCCTCCTCGTACTCGCCCTCCGGCTCCTCCTCGTACTCCGCCTCGGGCTCTTCCTCGTACTCGCCCTCCGGCTCCTCCTCGTACTCCCCCTCGGCCTCCTCCTCGGCCTCGGGCGCTTCCTCCTCGCCCTCGTACTCCTCCTCGCCCTCGGGCTCCTGCCCCTCTTCCTGCTCCTGCTCCTCCTCCGCCACGGCGTCCTCGTGGCTGCGGACGACCTCGCCGTCGCGGATCTCGCCGCGCCAGCCGTCGTCGGCCTCGCCCTTGAGGGTGATGTGCCGGACGTAGTTCTTCAGGTCCAGGCGGGCCCGGCGGCCCTGGGCGCGCCAGATGTTGCCGGTCTTCTCGAAGAGGCCCTTGGGGTAGTACTCGATGACCAGGATCACGCGGGTCAGGTTGCCGGCCAGCTCGTGGAAGGTGACGACACCCTTGGTGGTGCCCTTGGCGCCCTCCGACGTCCAGGAGATCCGGTCGTCGGGCACCTGCTCGGTGGTCTTCGCCTTCCAGCTGCGGTTGGACCAGAAGACCTTCAGCTGCCAGTCGGACGAGGTGTCGTCGGCGCGGTTCGCGCTCTTGACGCCCTTGGCGAAGGTGCTGAAGTCCTGGTACTGGGTCCACTGGTCGTACGCCGTGCGCAGCGGCACGCCGACGTCGACGTACTCGATGATGACCGTCGGCTTCTGACCGCCGCCGCCCTTCTTCCGGCCCTTGCCGCCGGTGAGGTTCTTGAAGGCGCCGACGACGTTGTCCTTCACCTTGCCGGCGCCGACCTCGAACGCGGCCCGCATCGGGCCCTTGCCCTCGGCGAGCTTGCGTCCGCCGTCGAGGGCGAGCTTGGCGAATCCGGGGCTGTTGCCCTCGGCTATGTCGTTGAGCTTGCCCGTGGTCTGGCCGAGCCTGGTGCCGACGTCCGTCAGCAGCCGCGTGACCTGCGCGGCGAGGTAGTCCTGCACCTCCGCCTTGAGGCGGTCCGCCGCCTCGCTCTGCGCCACGTCGGCCAGGGGGTTCTTCTTCGCGGCCTTGCCTGCCGTGGAGGCCGCGGATCCCAGGGTGTCGGTCATCGCTCACCACCGCCCTTCGTCCGCCGGGTGGCTCCGCGGGCGGCGCTCCGGGCACCGGCCGTCTTCTTGGCGGCCGCCTTCTTGGCGGGCTGGGCCCGCTTCGCCGCGGTCTTCTTGGCGGGTGCCTTGGCGGCGGCCTTCTTCGCCGGCGTCTTCTTCGCGGGCGCCTTCCTGGCCGTCTTGCGCGCGGCGGGCGCCGCCTCGCGCCGGTCGTCGCGCTCGTCCTGCTCGTCGTGCTCGTCGTGCTCGTCGTGCTCGTCGTGCTCGTCGGCGGCGCGCTCGTCGGACTCCGCGTACTCCTCCGAGTCCTCCGAGACCTCGGAGTCGCGGGAGCCGACGCCCGGTACCTGGGACGTCACGCCGGAGAGCTGGTCGCGGACCTCGGCGGTGCGCCCGTGCAAGCGGTTGGCCAGCGCGTCCATCTGCCGCTCGACCATGGCGCCCGAGGCCGCCTTGCCCACGCCCCGCAGGTCCGTGCGCAGCTGGTCCCCGATCTCCTTGAACTGGGGGTTGTTCTGCAGCTGCGTACTGACCAGCTCGGCGATGCCCTTCGGGGTCAGGTTCATCTTCTTGCCGGCCACCATGGTCCCCACGGCGACGGCCAGTTTCAGTTTCTTCGTGCGTCCCAGCAGATATCCGGCCCCTACCGCGAGGCCCAGTCCCACTCGATTCATGGTGCCGTCCCGTTGCCCAATCCCGCGCTCGTGCGCGAAGCGATCTCCAACCGGTCCAGAAGCTCGTCCTCCTGTTGGTCGAACTCCTCCTCCGTGATCTCGCCGGCCTCCAACTGCTCTTCCAGGCGGCCTAGTTCGGCCCGGATCGTGGCGGGGTCGTAGTAGATCCGCTCCGCCTCGTTCATGACCTGTCTGATGGCCCAGGCGCTGCCGCGCACCGGGGCGAACGGCAGCAGCAGGACCTCCGAGATCAGTCCCACGTCCTCACTCCGTTCCGACATCCATCCCGCCGGCCGCGGTGCCCGCGGGCTCGGCCGGGCCGGGCTCCACGAAGCTGTACGGCGGCAGCGGGCCGTTGACCCGCACATCCAGGTGCGGCATGTCCCTGCGGGCGCGCTCCACGGCGGCCAGGAACTCCTCGGCGGAGTCCCGCTTCACCAGGAACGACACGTTGGCCAGCCAGCCGGTGGACTCGGGGCCCACGCTCACCGCGTCGGCGTCCGGCTCCAGGGCGCGCTCCAGCGTGGTGGCGTCCTCGGCCTCCTTGCCCTTGACGGCGGCCGCGACCATCTCGCCGAGTTGGATCTTGTTCTCGTAACTCCCGCCACCTGCCTGCCGGTTGGCGTCCGCGAGGGCCCGGATCTCCGGGTGCTGGGCCATCACGTGGTGCAGCACGGCCTCCTCGTCGTGGGTGGCCTTGATGTTGTACTCGACCCGGCCGTCCAGCGCCCGGAGGCGTTCCTCGTAGTGCTCCGCGCGCTCCGCGAGCACTCCGGTCACCGCACTGTCGTCCGGGGCGACGCTGCCGAAGCGCATCGGCAGCACGCAGCCTTCGGCGCCGACCTCGCTCAGCACGGTCTGGTGGGCGAGCAGTTCCCTGCGCTTGGGCCGCAGACCCTCGGGCGCGTCGCTGACGACGGCCGCCAGCCCGCCCTGCTTCAGGATCCGTATCCCGCGCGGCGGGTCGCCGACGCCGCCGGTGTCCTCGGGGAGCGCGGGATGCGTGGCGGCGGTGATGCCGTAGACGTACGTACTCACTCCTGCTCCTCCTTCCGGCGCGAGGCGGTGGTCTTGCGGGCACGCGGACGCGACGTGGTCTCGCGCTCGCGCTCGGAGCCGCCCTCGTCACGGGCCTGCTTGAAGGCGTCGGAGATCGTCTCCGCCGCGCCGGACAGGGCGCCCTTGGACTTGCCCTTGGCGCCGGACTCGGTCATCTCGCCGACCAGGTCGGGCAGGCCGGGGTCCTTGCGCGGCCCGGCCTCCAGGTCGAGCCGGTTGCACGCCTCGGCGAAGCGCAGATACGTGTCCACGCTCGCGACGACGACACGGACGTCGATCTTCAGTATCTCGATGCCGACCAGGGAGACCCGCACGAATGCGTCGATGACGAGCCCCCTGTCCAGGACGAGCTCGAGCACGTCGTAGAGGCCACTGCTGCCGCCTCCACCACCGGATTGCTGTGCCGGTACAACAGTCATGCCAGCCATTCCTCCATCTCGGGTCTGGGTGTGCGTGTCCACTCGGTCCGGTCCGGCCTAGCGGCCTGAGGAACCTCGCGCGTCGGACCGGCCGCGCTCGTAACGCCGCACGCGGCGGTAGCCCGTGAGCTGCCCCTCGGAATCAAGCTCCACCTGGTAGCTCGCCAGCAGGCTCATCGTGTCGGGCACCCGCTCGAGTTCGAGCACCTCGACCTCCAGCGCCCAGCCCTCCTCCGTCTGCTCGAAGGAGGAAACCGACTCGGCGTTCATGCCGGTGAGTTCCGCGAGCTGCGCGCGCGCCTCGCGCAGCACCTCCATCGGCCGGGGCTTGCGTGACTCCTGTGACTGCCGGGACTCCTGCGACTGCCGGGGCTTGCGTGTCCTACGCGAACTCTGTTGTGAGTCTTGTGATTCGGATGTGTTGTTCGTGTTCGTCATGGCCACCTCCCCCTCCGTGTGGCCGCAAGGATGTTCGCCAAACCTCCACGGGCGCGTGCATGTGCCACGCGCCGACGTGGCGCGCCCGTCTCCCCTGGCGGCGGGTCAGCCGCGCAGCGCGTTCAGCCGCCGCCGGGCGGGGCCCAGCGCCCGGGCGCGGTTCATGATCCCGGCCCAGGGCCGCGTGCGGGCCTGCTCGACGGCGTCCGCGATCGTCCAGCGGCGGGCGTGCAGGGCGGGGTCGTCCAGTTCGTCCCAGGAGACGGGTGTGGCCACGGGTGCGCCGGGCCGGGCGCGGACGGTGAAGGGCGCCACGGCGGTCTGGGCGTAGGCGTTGCGCTGGATGTCGAGGTAGAGCCGGTCCCCGCGGTCCTTCTTGCGGGCGGCGGTGGTGAGCCGGCCGGGATGGGCCGCGGCCAGGACCTCGGCCACGTCGCGCGCGAACTCCCTCACCTCGTCGTAGTTCTGACGTGCCGTCAGAGGTACCACGACGTGCAGTCCCCGCGAGCCGGTGGTCAAGAGACCCGAGGGCAGCTTCAGCTCTTCGAGCACCTCGCCGACGAGCCTGGCGGCCTCCCGGACCGTCTCGAAGTCGTCGCCGGCCGGATCGAGGTCGAAGACCATCCGGTCCGGCCGGTCGAGCTGCCCGGTCCGGGAGAGCCAGCGGTGCAGGGTGAGAGCGGCCTGGTCGGCGAGGTGGACGAGGGTGGCCGAGTCGTCGCAGACCGTGTGGCACACGGTGCCGCCCTCCTTGCCGACCTCGACGCGGCCGACCCACTCCGGGTAGTGCTCCGGGGTGTTCTTCTGCATGAACCGCGGCCCGTCGACGCCGTCGGGGTGCCGCTCCAGCATGAGCGGGCGCCCCCGCAGGTGCGGCAGCATGAAGGGGGCGACGGCGCGGTGGTAGTCGACGAGATCACCCTTGGTGTACTCCGGCGCGCCGTCCTCGCCCGCGGGGAACAGCACCTTGTCCGGCCGGTGCACCTCCACCGTGTGGCGGCCCGCCCGCACGGTCCGCGCGCCGTCGCTCCCAGTCACGGCACGATCGCCTGCTCCACCAGCATCCGTCCGGCCGCGGCGATGGACTCGGCGTCGATCCCCGCCGCGTGCAGTTCCTCGGCGGGGGTCGCGGAGCCCGGCATCGTCCCGACGGCGAGCCGCACCAGCCGCGGCACGGGCCGGCCGTCGCAGAAGGCGTCCAGGACCGCGTCGCCGATGCCGCCCTCCCGGCGGTGGTCCTCGACCGTGACCAGGCAGCCGGTCTCCTCCGCGGCCCGGCGCAGGGTGGCCCGGTCGACGGGCTTGACGGAGTACAGGTCGATCACCCGGACCGCGATGCCGTCCCCGGCGAGGGCGTCGGCCGCGGCCAGCGCCTCGTGCAGGGTGACGCCGGCCGCCACGAGGGTGAGCCGGTCGCCGGCGGATGAGCGCAGGACCTTGCTGCCGCCGACCGGGAACTCCTCGTCGGGGCCGTAGACGACCTTGCTCTCGCCGCGCGAGGTGCGCAGGTAGCGGACACCCTCCAGACCCGCCATCTCGGCCACCAGGCGCGCGGTCTGGTTGGCGTCGCACGGGTACAGCACGGTCGAGCCGTGGATGGCCCGCATCATCGCCAGGTCCTCCAGACCCATCTGGCTGGGCCCGTCCTGGCCGATGGCGACACCCGCGTGGGAGCCGACGAGGTTGATGCCGGCACCGCTGACGGAGGCCATGCGCAGGAAGTCGAAGGCGCGGGTCAGGAACGCGGCGAAGGTGGTGGCGAACGGCACCCAGCCGCGTGCCGCCATCCCCACGGCCGCGGCGACCATCTGCTGCTCGGCGATGTAGCACTCGAAGTAGCGCTCGGGGTGTTCCTTGGCGAAGAACTCGGCGCGTGTGGAGTCGCCCACCTCGCCGTCGAGGGCGACGACGTCGCCACGGGCGGTGCCGAGCGCGGCCAGCGCCTCACCGAAGGCGTTGCGGGTGGCGACCTCCTCGCCCAGGTCCCAGCGGGGCAGCTCGGTCTGCCCGGTGCCGGCCGAGTGCAGCGACCGCGCGTCCTCGGGCTCGTGCACCCTGACCCGCAGGTCCCGCGGGCCGCCGAGTTCGGCGACCGCCTCCTCGGCGTCGGGCAGCGGCTTGCCGTGGTGGCCCTCGAGGTCCTCGACCGCCTTGACGCCCTTGCCCTTGAGGGTGCGGGCGATGACGGCGGTGGGCTGGCCCTTCGTGGACAGGGCCTCGCCGTAGGCGCGGTCCACGGCGTCGACGTCGTGGCCGTCGACCTCGATCGTGTGCCAGTCGAAGGCGCGGAAGCGGCGCGCGTACGCGTCGAGGTCGTGGCCGTGCCGGGTGGGGCCGCGCTGGCCGAGCCGGTTGACGTCGACGATCACGGTGAGGTTGTCGAGGTGTTCGTGCCCGGCGTGCTCGGCGGCCTCCCACACCGATCCCTCGGCCATCTCGCTGTCGCCGCACAGCACCCACACGCGGTAGTCGTTGTGGTCGAGGCGCTTGCCGGCCAGGGCGATGCCGACGCCGACGGGCAGGCCCTGCCCGAGCGAACCGGTGGCCGTCTCGACCCACGGCAGCCGCTGCGGCGTGGGGTGGCCCTCCAGGCGGCTTCCCACCTTGCGGAAGGTGAGCAGTTCCTCGTCGTCGATGGCGCCGGCCGCCTTGTAGGCGGCGTACAGCAGGGGCGAGGCGTGTCCCTTGGAGAGCACGAAGCGGTCGTTGCCGGGGTGGGCGGGGCGCGCGAAGTCGTAGCGGAGGTGGTTGGCCAGCAGTACGGCCATCAGGTCGGCGGCGGACATCGACGACGTCGGGTGCCCGGAGCCGGCGGCGTTCGCCGCCCGTACGCTGTCGACGCGCAGTTGCTGTCCGAGGTCGACGAGTTCACCGGTGTTCATGAGTCTCCTTCCGCGCGGCGGCCGTCGGTGCGTTTGACCGGGCCGGGGGCGATGTCGGGGCCGGGGGGCGGCTGGTTCGCAGGGGGTTCGGGGCCGGGGTCGGCGGGCGGGCCCGCGGCCCGGGTCGGTCCGGACGGGGCGGCGGCCCGGCCTCCACCGGACGCGCGGGACGTCTTGCGCGCCTTGCCGGAACCCCGGGCGGGGCCCGTACCGCCGCCTTCCCCGGCCCGACGCGGCTTACCGGCGGCACGGGACGGGTGCGGCTGGTTCTTGGCGGGCTCACCGCCGGGCTGGTTCTTCGCGGGCTCGGCGCCGGGCTGGTTCTTGGCGCGCTCACCGCCGGGCTGATTCTTCGCGGCTTCACCGCCGGGCTGACTCTTCGCGGGCTCACCACCGGGCCGACTCTCGGCTCGCTCACCACCGGGCTGATTCTTGGCGGGTTCACCACTGGGCCGACTCTGCCCGGGCTCACCGCCCGGCCGGCTCTTCGCGGGCTCGGCGCCGGAGTCCTTCCCTGTTGTCCCGGTCGTCCCGGTCGTCGCCGTCCGCTTCGCGGCCCGTTCCGGGCGCCCGGCCACCCGGGCCACCTCCGGTGACGACGACTCCAGCGGCACCGACCAGGAGCGGACGAGGCCCAGCTGCACCGCCTGCCGGGGCAGTACCGCGTCCAGCAGCCAGTCCGCGGCCACCCGGACGCGGTTGCCCGGCATCGCCGCGAGGTGGTAGCCGCGGGTGACCGCGCCCGCCGCGGGGCCGGACATCGGCAGGCCGAGGGGGTTGGCGGCGGCCTTGGCCCCGCCGAGGTCCACGACGAAGCCCAGGTCGCGGTGGTGGTAGGGCCGACGCTCGCCGATGCCGAGCGACGCGGCGACGTTCTGCGCGCAGACCTTGCCGTGCCGCCAGGCGTGCTGCGCGGTCATCGGAGTGAACTGGCCGGGCTGCGTCAGGTCGGGCACCGCGGCCACGTCCCCGCAGGCGAACAACTCGGGGCGGCCCGGCACCTGGAGGTGCGGGTCGACGAGCAGCCGGCCGCGTTCCACGGGCAGCCCCAGGGACTCGACCAGCGGGTCCGGCCGCACGCCGACGCACCACACGAGCGTGCGCGTGTCGACGCTCGTACCGTCGGTCAGCACCACGCCGTCGTGCGTGGCCTCCTTCACCGAGGTTCCCATCCGCACGTCGACGCCACGCTGCCGCAGTACCCGGTCGGCGGTGCGGGAGAGCCGTTCGTCCATCTCGGGCAGCACCCTGGGCGCCACGTCCAGCAGCATCCAGCGGGGCCGCATACCCGTGCGCATGGGGTGCTTGCGGACCTGTGCGTCGGTGTACATCGCGCCGTGCGCGGCGACCTCCGTGCCGGTGTATCCGGCACCGACCACGACGAAGGTGCACCGCGCGGCGCACTCCTCACGGTCGTCGGCCGCGGCGGCCAGCTCCACCTGGCGCGTCACGTGGTCGCGCAGGTACAGCGCCTCCGGCAGCCCCCGGAAGCCGTGCGCGTGCTCGGCGACGCCCGGGACGGGCAGCAGCTTGTTGACGCTGCCCGCGGCGAGCACCAGCCGGTCGAAGGGCAGGGTGCCCTCACCGCCCTCGGGCCCGGTGTAGTGGACGGTGTGCGCGTCGAGGTCGATGCCGTCGGCCTCGCCCAGCACCAGGCGGACGCGCGGCAGCGAGCCCGAGAGGGACACGGTGACGCGGCGCGGCTCCAGGATTCCGGCGGCGACCTGCGGCAGCAGCGGCAGGTAGAGAAAATAGTCGGTCGGGTTGAGCAGGGTGATGTCGGCCTGGTGCCGGGTGAGCCGGGACAGGGTGCGGGCCGTCCGGTACCCGGCGAAACCGGCACCGACGATCACGATGCGGGGTCGGCTCACGGTTCGCCTCCGGGCTGTCGCGTACCTCATGAGCCTTCCGCGTCCCCTTGGCCGGGGCACCCAAACGTCGCGAGCAGGCCGGTTTCCGGCACTGTGCCCGCGTACGGCGGCTCAGCCGCGCTCGCGCGCGGCCTCGGCGTCGGTGCCGTCCTGGCGCGGCGCGGCCGGTCCCGTACCGCCCGGTGCGGGTGTGCCCGCCGGGGCGGTGGGCGCGACCGGCGGCATCGGCGGCACCTCGGGCGCGAACGGCGGCACGGCCGGCGCGTCACCGCCGACGGCGTGGCCGGACCCCGGACCCGACGGGTGGGGCCGGGCCGCACCGCGCAGCAGATACGCGGCGACGCCCAGGAGGACGGCCGTGATCAGCGCGGCGGCCCAGTCGGGCAGTACCACGGCGAGCGCCAGACCCACGGCGAGCGCGAGGGCCGCGCCCGCGTACAGGGCGGCGGCACCGGACGCGGCGTACAGCGTGGCCTTGCGGCGCTGCTTGCGGGTCTGTTCGCGCAGCTCGTCGCGCACGGTCTCGCGTGCCACCTGTGCCAGTTCGTCGACCAGATGCTTGTCCAGGTGTTCCAAGTGATCCATGCGGTCCATGCCCTGCGGGTACCCGGACGCGGAACTTCCATGGCCGGGCGGCGAGTCGGACCCGGCCGCCGCCAACTAGGCTCGTCACCATGGACATTCTGGGAGCCACACTGCGCGTCTACGTCGACGACCTGGAAAAGGCGATCCCCTTCTACGAGGGGCTGGCCGGCGGCCGGGCCATGCGGTCCGAGCGCGGCGGCGTCGAGGTCGCCGCGGTCGGCTGCTTCCTGCTGATGAGCGGACCCGAGTCCCAGCTCGAGGTGTTGCGCAAGGTGACGGCGACGATCGCGGTGACGGACGTCGAGGAGACCCAGCGGATCCTCACCTCGCTGGGGGGTGACGTCATCGCCGGGCCGGTCCCGACGCCCGCGGGCCGCAACCTGATCGCCCGGCATCCGGACGGCGCGATCTACGAGTACGTGGACCGGCGGGCGTAGCCCCGGACCGGGCGGGCTCACCCCCCGTCCGGCCGCATCCGGAAGTCGTGCCGGGGCGGGAGCGGTTCGTCGCCGAGCCGCGCCCACAGCGCTCCGATGCTCTCGTCGCCCTCCCGCAGGTCGGCGACCTCGAAGCCCTCGTCGAAGACGGCCCTCGCCTCCTCGCGCCGGCCCTCGGCGGCCAGCAACTCCCCCTCGGCCAGCCGGAACCGGCCGCGGGCCCGGGTCGCGGGGTCCAGCCGCTCCCACACGGCACGGGCGTCGGCGGTGCGTCCGACCGCGAGCAGCGCGCCGATGGCCTCCCGGCCGAGGGCGGCGGCGACGGCCGTCCACCGTTCGTCCCGGTCCGGGGCGCCCGCGTCCGAGGCGTCCTCGGGACCCGGCCGGCGCTCGCACAGGTCGTCGAAGGCCTCCGCGTACTGGTCGGCGGCCCGCTCGGGGTGGCCGTCCGCCTGGTCGGCGGCGGCGAGGCAGCGCAGCAGGGGCCAGCGGTCGGCGGCGTCCTTGAGGCCGCGCTCCCAGCTGCGGACCGCCTGGGCCCGGTCGTCGCCGTGCCACTGGGCGACCCCCAGGTGGTACTCGGCGAGCGGGGTGGCGGCGGTGGTCTCCAGCATGTCCCGCCAGGGCCGGGCGACCAGGGTGGGGCCGGGCGGCTCACGGCGTCCGGTCTCGGGAAGGGTCCCGGCGCGCAGCAGGTGCAGCCAGGGTTCCTGCTCCTCGCCGAGGGTGTCCTCGCCGAACGGGGTGCCGGGCAGCTTCCGTCCCGCGCGCAGCGCTTCGAGCGCGCCCCAGCCCGAGCCGGTGGCCAGCCGCTCGCCGGGCTCGGTGTCGGCGTGGGCCCGCCAGGCCTCGTACGCGGCGTCGACGCCGGCCCGCGGCAGGGCGCTCTCCAGCCGCTCCTCCGCGCCGCGCAGCACCGTGTGCCAGTCGCCGTCGGGCGTGGCTTCGAGCGGCCCGTACGCCTCCAGCCAGGACACGTCGCTCTCCGCGTCCAGCCTGACGTGCTCCAGTTGAGTGCGGGCGAGGCCGGCCTGGATCTCGCAGTAGCCTCCGGTGCCGGGTTCGGTGAGCCACTCCTGCCAGCGGCGCCCGCCGGGTCCGGTGCCCCACACGAACAGCTTCCGGCCCCGCAGTGCGTCGGTGGAGGTCTGCGCCAGCCCGTGGCCGTGCTCGTCGAGCGCGGCGATCCAGGGGCGCCGGCCGTCCGGCACGTCGTAGAAGTAGTCGGCCGCGTAGGTGCTGTTCAGGGGGTACGTCCGGTCGGTGCCGTCGTACTCCGGGACCGGCACCCGGCGCAGCCGCCGCTCGTAGCCGAAGTGGTACGCCTCGTCGGCGGGGGCGAGGACCCGGCGGTCCTCGGGCACGGCGATGTTGGACCACCAGTAGGTCGGCACCGGCCGCTCGTGCGGATTGCGGACGCGGACGCCCACGTACAGGAAGTCCGAGCCCTCCGGGAGCCAGAGGTCGACCTGGAAGGGCAGGTCGCGCAGCCGCTCCCACTCCCACAGGCGCAGCATCTCGCCGCCGTCCGGGGCGGGCACGCGGGCGGCGTGCACGGGAGAGCAGGAGAGGGTGGTGTGTCCGGTGGCGCCGATGTTCCACTCGATGCCGCCGGAGAACCAGGCGCCGTTGAGGGCGAAGTTGGCGGGCTGGAGGACGGGGTTGACGTAAAGGAGTTCGCGGTCGGCCGGCTTGTGGCGCAGGGAGGCGATCCGGCCGCCGAGCGCGGGCAGCACGGTGGCGCGCAGCCGGTCGTTCTCGATGACCAGCGCGTCCAGTTCCCGCGCCTCGCGGGCGCGTCCGTAGCCGTCCCGGACCATGACGGGCAGCAGGCTGCGCAGTGGCTCGTAGTCGACCTGGCGGGCCATGTCGCGCGGCAGGCCGGCCCGGTCCCGGTCGTCGATGCGGTGCGCCTCGTCCAGGGGGCGCAGCGGCGGCAGCGGATTGTCCGGGCCCAGCGGCGCGGCGGGCAGGGTCAGTACCTCACGTCGGATCGTCGTCACGGTTCCCCATGGAAGCCGCTCCCCGCCGCGGTGAACAGGGTCGAAGCCGGTCACCGTCACGCGACGTGCCTCACGTTTATTTCCGTGGGGCGCGGTGCGGGCGGGGGTTCGCGGCCGGGTGGTCGACGATCAGCCGGAAGTCACGGTCTCGGCGGTGATCGCCCAGCGCTGATGGTCGCGCCAGGCCCCGTTCACGTGCAGCATCCTCGGTGAGAAACCCTCCAGGTGGAAGCCGCAGGAGCGGGCCAGTGCGATGGAGGCGGCGTTGCCCGGCTGCACGTTGATCTCCAGCCGGTGCAGCCGCATGGGCCCGAAGGCGTGCCGCACCACGAGGCCCAGCCCCTCGCGCATCAGCCCCCGCCCGGCCGCGTGCGCGAAGGCGCCGTAGCCGAGGGCGCCGCTGAGGAAGCCGCCCTCGACGATGTTGTTGATGTTGACGAACCCGGCGATGGCCCCGCCGTCGCCCGAACCGCCCGCCCTGTCCTTCTCGCAGATCAGGAACCCGGCCTTGTTGGGGTCCTCGATCAGGCGGGCCGCGTAGGCGTCGTACGCCTGGGGACTGTCCGGCGGGAAGAGCCAGGGATGGTGCAGGTCCTTGCTCTCCCGGGCCCGGGCGGTGAACTCGGCGGCATCCGCGTAGGTGAAGTGCCGTATGCCCACGCGAGGGCCCTCGGCGAGGTGACGGGACGGGGTGTGCGGCATGGGGTCAGCCTAAAGGGGCGGCACGGGCCGCGCCGAGGCCACCGAAGATTTCTTTGCTGTCACCGACATTCATTGTGGTGTCGGCACACCATTGTTAGGTTGCCGTCCCATGGCGAGCGAGCACCCCGGTCCCGCGGCCGGCATCGGCGGACGTCTGCGCCGCCGCAGAAGGGCCCTCCACCTGACGCTGAAGGATGTGGCGGACCGGTCGGGAGTCACCGAGGGCCACCTGTCCCAGGTCGAACGGGACCAGGCCAACGCCGGCGTGCGCACCCTCCAGCGGCTGTGCGAGGTACTCGGCGTCGGTGACCTCTTCTCCGCGGGCGGCACCGCGGCCAACCCCGTGCTGCGCTTCCGCGACGCCCGCGGCATGTCGTTCGGCGAGGGTGCCACGAAGATCAAGCTCACCCCCTCGTCCTTCGACCACCTCGAGGTGCTCCTCGGCCACTTCGCCCCGGGCGGGTCCACCGGCGTCGAGCCCTACACGCACGGCAGCTCCGAGGAGATCCTCCTGGTCCTCGCCGGCGAGGTGGACGTGCAGGTCGGCGACCAGCTGCACCGGCTGTCGGCCCTGGACTCCGTGCACTACCGCAGCAGCGACCCGCACCGCGTCGCCGAGACGACGGGCGTGGACGAGGCCCGGGTCCTGTGGGCCATGGCGCCACCCACCTACTGATCCTCCGCGCTGTCGCACCACGCACCGACCCAGCACCCCACCACCGGGAACCCGCCCATGGCTCCGTACCGCAACGGTCAGATCTCGCACTGGATGGCGGCGGCCCGCACCGCCGCGGACCCGGGCCACGAGGCCCGCCGCACGACGACGGACCTGCCCGGCCAGGAGCAGGACCTCGTCATCGTGGGCGGTGGTCTCACCGGCTTGTGGGCCGCCTATCACGCGGTCGCGGAACGACCCGGAGCGCGGATCACCGTCGTCGAGGCCGAGGAGGTCGGCTACGGCGCCTCCGGGCGCAACGGCGGCTGGCTCTCGCCCCTCATCCCCGGCAACCGGGCCGTCTACGCCGAGGCCGCGCGCAGGCGGGGACTCGACGGAGCCGCGGCCGTCGTCTCCTTCCAGGAGGAGATGCACCGGTGCGTCGACGACACCCTGCGCACCCTCGAACAGGAGGGCATCGAGGCCGACCAGCACCGGGGAGGGCACCTGCGGGTGGCCACCACGCCCGCGGCGATGAAGCGCCTGGAGACGACCTGTGCCGCGGACCTGTCCCACGGATACCCCGCGCGGGACCTGGAGCTTCTCGACGCGGAGGCCGTCCGAAAGCGGATCGCCGTCCAGCCGGCCCTGGGCGGCCTGCTCACCCGCAGCACCGTCCGGATCGACCCGGCCAAGCTCGTCCACGGCCTCGCGGCCGTCGTGCGGGCCAAGGGCGTGCGGATCTGCGAGGACACCCGCGCGACCCGCATCGCGCCCGGCGTCGTGACCACATCGCGCGGCACCGTGCGCGCCGGAACCGTCCTGGCCTGTGTCGAGGCCTGCTCCGGACAGATCGACAGCGACGCCCGCGGCCTGGGCGCGCGCGACGTCATTCCGGTCAACTCCTCCATGGTCGTCACCAATCAACTGCCCGGGGACGTCTGGGAGCGCATCGGCTGGGACGGCCGCGAGTGCCTCGGCGACGCGGCGCACACCTTCGTCTACGCACAGCGCACCGCCGACGACCGCATCGCCATCGGCGGCCGCGGCACGCCGTACGCCTTCAACTCCGGCCTCCCCGGCGAGGGACGTGTGGACGCCCGCACCGTACGCACGCTCAGCGAGCGGCTCAGCCTGTTCTTCCCGGACGTGCCGTTCTCCGTCGAACATGCCTGGCGCGGTGCCATCGGCGTCACGCGCGACTGGTGCGCCGGCATCACCTTCGACCGGACCACGAGGATCGGCGTCGCACGCGGCTACGCCGGGCACGGTGTGACGGCCACCCGGCTGGCCGCCCGTACCCTGCTCGACCGGGCCGAGCACCGCGACACCGCGCTGACCCGGCTGCCGTGGAACGACCACTACTCCGGGCGCTGGGAACCCGAGCCGCTGCGGTGGACGGGCGTCCACGCCATGTACCGGCTCTTCGGCGTGGCCGACCGCTGGGAGGAGAGCAGGCACTCCCGGAACACCTCGCTCATCGCCCGTTTCGGATCTCGGCTGGCGGGACTGAGCGAATGAAACCGGCACCGCGGCAGCACGCCACGCCCCCGCGGCGCGCGGGCCGGCGTCAGCGCAGCGCGGGCCGCTCCAGGGTCAGGGTGCCCGCGTCCGCGTCGAGTTCCGCCGCTACGCCGAAGGGGACGGTCAGCGCCCCCTCGCAGTGCCCGAACCCGAAGTCCTCGACGACCGGGACGCCGAGGCCGCCGAGCCGGTCGGCCAGCAGGGGTCGCAGCCGCTCGTACGGCTCGCACTCCTGCCAGGAGCCCAGCAGCACCCCGCCGACCCCGTCCAGCCAGCCCGCGCGGAGCAGCTGGGTGAGGTAGCGGTCGAGGCGGTACGTCTCCTCCCCCACGTCCTCCAGGCACAGCAGCCCGCCGCGCGCGGAGGGCCGGGCGTGCGGGCTGCCCAGTTCGGCGGCGAGCAGGGCGAGGCAGCCGCCGAGGGTGACGCCCCGCGCCCGGCCGGGGACCATCGGGGAACCGCCGGACGCGATCACCCGGACGGTGTCGGGAGCGAACAGGCTGGCTCTCAGGTGCTCCTGCGCCCGCGCGTTCTTGATGAAGTCGACCCCCGCGGCCATCGGACCGTGCAGGGTGACCAGCCCGAGGCGGGTCGCGAACGCCTCGTGCAGGGCGGTGATGTCGCTGAAGCCGACGAACACCTTCGGCCCGGCCGCGCGCATCGCCTCCCAGTCGAGCAGGTCGGCCATGCGCTGGACGCCGTACCCGCCGCGGGCGCACAGCACGGCGTCCACGGACGGGTCGCACCAGGCGGCCTGGAGATCGGCGGCCCGGTCGGTGTCGGTGCCCGCGAGGTAGTCGAAGGTGCCGTGGCGGTCCAGGACGTGCGGTGCCACGACCGGGTCGAGGTCCCAGCCGCGCAGCACGTCCAGGCCCGCCTGGAGCCGTTCCTCGGGCACCGGCCCGCTGGGCGCGACGACGGCCACCCGGGCGCCGGGGGCGAGCCGGTCCGGCCGGGTCGGTTCCACCGCGCCGTTCACCGGGTCAGCTCCAGGGTGGGGATGCCCTGCGGGTCCAGCCCGAAGACCTGGGCGTAGAGGGAGAGTTCGGCCTCCAGGGCGCGCACCATGGTCTCCGCACGGCGGAAGCCGTGCCCCTCGCCCTCGAAGGTGAGGTAGGCGTGCGGCACTCCGCGTCCGGCCATGCGGGCGAGGAACCGCTCGCACTGCACGGGCGGGCAGATCACGTCGTCCAGGCCCTGGAGCAGCAGGAACGGGGCGGTGACGCGGTCGGCGTGCTCGGCGGGCGACCGTTCGGCGTACCGGCCGGGCACCTCGGCGTACGGGCCGATCAGGCTCTCCAGGTACTGGGACTCGAAGTCGTGGGTCTCGCCCCTGCCCCAGCCGGTCAGGTCGAGGATCGGGTAGATGACCGTGCCGCAGGCGTAGACGTCGGTGGTGGCCAGGGAGGCCGCGGAGGTCCAGCCGCCCGCGCTGCCGCCGCGCACCGCGAGCCGCCGCCGGTCCGCGGTGCCCTCCTCCGCGAGGGCGAGGGCGACGGCCGCGCAGTCCTCGACGTCGACCACGCCCCACTGCTCGCGCAGCCGGTTGCGGTACTCCCGGCCGTGGCCGCTGGAGCCGCCGTAGTTGACCTCGGCGACGCCGATGCCGCGGGAGGTGAAGTAGGCGATCTCCAGGTCGAGGACGAGCGGGGAGCGCGTGGTGGGGCCGCCGTGCGCCCAGATGACGTACGGCGGCAGCGTGCCCTCCGGCGCGCAGCAGCCCGGGTGGTGCGGCGGGTAGAGGTGCGCGTGGATGTCGCGGCCGTCCGGGCCCGTGAAGGTGCGGATCTCGGGCCGCGGGTAGTACGCCGGGTCCACGACGTCCTCGTGGGGCGAGCCGATCACGCGGGCGCGGCCGGTGCGGGCGTCCAGCTCGACGACCTCGTAGCCGCTGTGCGGGCCGGCCCCGACGCCCGCGACGCGCTCGCCGAGCGCGGCCAGGGCGGGCGCGAACTCGGTCCAGGGGCCGGCCGCGTCGACGACCTCGCCGGTCTCCGGGTCGAGTATCCCGAGGACGGCGGCGCCTCGGCCGTGCAGGACGGCGATCAGTCCGCTGTCCAGGGGCGCGAACCAGCGCTGGCCGAGCTTCCACAGCGGCCCGCCGAACTCCTCGTCGCGGGGGCACAGCGGCGATCCGTCGCGGTAGAGGTTCCACCAGCCGGTGCGGTCGGAGGCGTACAGGAGGGCTCCGTCCGGGGCCCAGTCCACCTGGGTGACCGACTCCTCGGGGCCGCCGGCGGCGGTGCGGGCGTCCCGGAAGGTGCCGTCGGTGGCGATGTCGGCGACGATCAGCTCGGTGCCGTCCCAGGGCATGCGCGGGTGGTCCCAGGCGAGCCAGGCGGCGCGCCGCCCGTCGGGCGAGACGCGGGGTCCGGTGACGAAGCGGTGGCGTGCGCCGGTGAGTTCGCGGAGCCGGTCCCGGTCGTCGGCCGCCGAACCGTCCAGCGGCACCGCGACCGGGAGGCGGCGCACGTCGGTGGGCCCGTCACCGGTGAACTCCTCCAGGACGCACCACACCTCGCCGCGCTCGGGGCGCACCTGCGGCTCGACCCAGCGCAGGCCGCCGCCGACCCGGGAGACGGGCGTCAGCGGACGGGGCTCGCCGCCGCCCGGCCGAAAGGCGTACAGCCGCTGGTCGGCGAAGTTCACGAAGACCACCAGCGGACCGGCGTCGGTGGTGACCGCGGCCCACGGCCGGCCGCCGTACTCGATGACGCGGCTGCGCACGTTCCACGGCGGGGGCAGCACCGGCTCCTCGGTGCCGTCGGGGTGCCGCCGCACCAGCGTGCGCCGCCCGCCCTCGGTGGGCCGGGGCGCGGTCCACCACACCTCGTCGCCGACGAAGCCCACGTCGTCGGGGCGCCCGTCGTGCGCGGCGGCGAGCGCCGCGTCGATGGGCGAGGGCCATGCCCCGTACGCAAGAGTCCGCACTGACTCCCCCACTTCCTTCTTCTTGAGCCGCCCGGTCGAAGGGCGTCAGGCCGTGCGCAGGAACCGGTCCAGGACCCGGACGCCGAAGTGCAGCGCCTCGACGGGGACGCGCTCGTCCACGCCGTGGAAGAGGGCCTGGTAGTCGAAGCCCTCGGGCAGCTTCAGCGGCGCGAAGCCGTAGCCGGTGATGCCGAGCCGCGAGAACTGCTTGGCGTCCGTGCCGCCGGACATGCAGTACGGCACCACATGCCCCTCCGGCGCGAACTCCTCGACGGCGGCGCGCATCCGGGCGTACGTCGGCGAGTCCACCGGCGCCTGGAGGGCGACCTCGCGGTGGGCGAACTCCCAGTCCACGTGCGGCCCGGTGAGCCGGTCGAGGGTGGCGCGGAACTCGTCCTCGCCGCCGGGCAGGAACCGCCCGTCGACGTGCGCGACGGCCTCGCCCGGGATGACGTTCAGCTTGTACCCGGCGTCCAGCATGGTCGGGTTGCTGCTGTTGCGGACGGTGGCCTCGACGAGCTTGGCTGCGGGCCCCAGCTTGTCCAGCAGCGCGTCGACGTCGCTCAGGTCGTCCTCGATGCCGTAGACGGCGGCGATCTCGGTCAGGGCGGCGCGCACGGTGGGGGTCAGCCGCAGCGGCCACTCGTGGCCGCCGATGCGGGCGACGGCGGCGGCGAGCCGGGTGACCGCGTTGTCCCGGTTCACCTTGGAGCCGTGCCCGGCGCGTCCGCGGGCCGTGAGCTTCAGCCAGCCGGTGCCCCGCTCGCCGGCGGCGATGGGATAGAACTGCCGCCCCGCCCCGTCGTGGAACGTGAACGCCCCGGACTCGCTGACGCCCTCGGTGCAGCCCTCGAAGAGCGGGGCGTGTTGGTCGGCGAGGAAGCCGGAGCCGTCCTCGGCGCTGGCCTCCTCGTCCGCGGTGAAGGCGAGCACGAGGTCGCGCCGCGGCCGCACCCCCGCGCGGGCCCAGCCGCGCACGACGGCGAGGATCATCGCGTCCATGTTCTTCATGTCCACGGCGCCACGCCCCCAGACGACGCCGTCGCGGATCTCGCCGGAGAAGGGGTGCACGCTCCAGTCGGCGGCCTCGGCGGGCACCACGTCCAGGTGACCGTGGACGAGCAGCGCGTCGGCCGACGGGTCGGTGCCCTCGATGCGGGCCACGACGTTGGTGCGGCCCTTGGTGCGCTCCAGCAGCGTGGGCTCTAGCCCGGCCTCGGCGAGCCGCGCGGCGGCGTACTCGGCGGCCGGCCGTTCCTGGCAGTCGCCGCCGCCCCGGTTGGTGGTGTCGATCCGGATCAGCTCGGAGGTGAACCGGACCACCTCGTCCAGTGCCTCCGCGTCCGTCCCCGTGTGCTCAGCCATACTGCTCCTCCACCGCCGCCGAGACGATCGTGGTGACCGCCTTGAAGGTCCTGATCGTCTCGAACATGGTGTCGTGGGTGTACGCCACCTTCCGCTCCCCCACCTGCGCCACACCCGGCACCACGGTCGCGGCCGCCGCCAGGTGCTCGGCGTCGAACTCCAGGGCGACGGTGAACGGCCCGCCGCGCACCGGCTCGTAGCGCACCGCGAGCGCCGTCGCCTCCTTGGCGGCCGCGCGGATGTCGGCGGCGGTCCTGGCGGGCGTACGGCACACGGCCGCGTACCGCGACACATGGTCCTTGACCGCGACCTTCCGCGCCTCGGGCGCGTAGCCCAGCGCGTCCTCGCAGGCCAGGTCGTCCCCGGTGACCAGCACGACCGGCACCCCGTACTCGGCGACGACGTGCGCGTTGAGCAGACCCTCACTGGCCCGGACGTCGTTCAGCCAGACGCCCGTGATCTGGTTGGCGAGGTAGGTGTGCGCGAGGACGCCCTCCATGCCGGCGCCCGCGTGGTACCCGATGAACGCGATGCCGTCCACGTCCCCGTGCTGGACGCCCTCGACCATGGACAGCGTCTTGTGCCGCCCGGTGAGCATCTCGGTCCGCTCGTCGAGCCGCTCCAGGAGCAGGTTGCGCATGCTCCAGTGCGCCTCGTTGACCAGCACCTCGTCGGCCCCGCCGTCGAGGAACCCGAGCACGGCCGCGTTCACGTCGGAGGTGAACATCGGCCGGCAGCGCTCCCACTGCGGCGTCCCCGGCAGCACGTCGGCCGGCCAGGTGACGCCGGTGGCGCCTTCCATGTCGGCGCTGATGAGGATCTTCATGCGGAGGACGCTACATGCCGCTGAATATGCTGGCCAGGGGCCACACGGCAGCCACTGGTCCATACCACTCGGGCGGCCGCTTCCCGCCGTCTCGCGATCGGACGGCCGGGTCGGGAACAGCCGGGCCGACCCTCGCGGTTGCACCCGGCGGAGAGACCGGGGCGCCGCGCACCGGAACGAGACGTACTCACGCAGGAGGACTGCTTCATGACCGACCGGCCCCTGACGCTCATGGCCGTGCACGCCCACCCCGACGACGAGGCCACCGGAACGGGCGGAATCCTCGCGCGGTACGCGGCCGAGGGCATCCGCACGGTTCTGGTGACCTGTACCGACGGCGGTTGCGGTGACGGGCCGGGAGGTGTCAAGCCCGGCGACGCGGGGCACGATCCGGCGGCCGTCGCCCGGATGCGCCGTCAGGAACTCGAGGCCAGCTGTGCGGCCCTCAAGATCAGCGATCTGGAGACGCTGGACTACGCCGACTCGGGCATGATGGGCTGGCCGAGCAACGACGCTCCCGGCTCCTTCTGGCGGACACCGGTGGAGGAGGGCGCCGCCCGGCTCGCGGAACTCATGCTGCACTACCGGCCCGACGTGGTCGTCACCTACGACGAGAACGGCTTCTACGGCCACCCCGACCACATCCAGGCGCACCGCATCACCATGGCGGCGCTGGAGAAGACCGGGCTGACTCCGAAGGTGTACTGGACGACGATGCCCCATTCGACGATGCGGCGCTTCGGCGAGCTCATGAGCGAGCACCAGGAGGGCATGCCGGAGCCGGACCCCGCCGAGGCCGCCGAGATGGCCGAGATCGGTCTGCCGGACGACGAGGTCACCACGTGGGTGGACACGACCGCGTTCAGTGACCAGAAGTTCGACGCGCTGGCCGCGCACGCCAGCCAGGGCGAGAACATCTTCTTCCTCAGGATGGGCAAGGAGACGTTCGGCGAGCTGATGGGCACGGAGACCTTCGTACGCGTGCGGGACACGACCGGCTCGGCCCTCCCGGAGAACGACCTCTTCGCCGGACTGCGCTGACCCGGCCTCCCGGCCACCGCCAAACCCGCTACACCGCCCGGGCTCCCGCCACCACCCACGTGGAAGGCAGCTCGACGCGGGCGCCGTCCGCCGTGTACTCCGTGGTGATCAGGGGGAGTTCGCCGGTCGCCAGGACGGTCAGGCCGGCCGTGCGCAGGTGCTCCGGTACCGCCTCGTCGGGGACCGCGCCGGGGGTGAGGCCGTGGCGGAGGACGGGGGCGAGCTTGGCGGGCGGGCCGTCGGGGCCCTGGGCCAGGTCCGCGAGGACGGTGCGGGCCGCCTGCACGGGCTCCACCAGGAAGGCGCGGCCGCGGGCGCCGAGGAGGGCGGCGAGGGCGTCGGCGAGGGGCTGCCGGTCGTCGGGCTCGCACTGGTGCAGCACGCCGCGCACGTAGAGGTTGGCGTCGCCCAGCTCGGCGTGGAGCGTCTCCGCCTCGGCCTTGTCGGCGGCGTCCAGCTGCCGGTACGTCGCCCGGCCCTCGGGGTCGGCGCGGCGGGCGTGGTCGAGGGCGGCGGCGGAGAGGTCGGCGCCGACGACGTGCCCGAAGCGTTCCGCGAAGTAGCGGGTCTGGGTGCCGTTGCCGCAGCCGAGGTCGATCAGCGGCAGGGCGGGGTCGGTCAGGTGGGGCTCGAAGTGGGCGAGGTGGCGGCCTGCCGTCAGCACCGGCTCCGCGTCCCAGAACACCGCCCCCTGGCTCCCGGGTGCCTCGTTCCAGAAGCTCTCCCAGGCTGCCCGGTACCGACTCGTCACGCTCATGCCCGTCTCCCCAGGTGCGACGACGTACGGCCCGTCGAGAGCGACGGGTCCGTACGGTGTATCGCGCTCCGCGCACGGCCACAAGCGTCCGGCGCATTCCTTCACCGGACGTGCGAACTCCGTCGATCAGCGGCGGGGCAGTGTGAGTTCGAACCAGACCGTCTTGCCGGACCTCGTGCGGCTCGCGCCCCACTCGCGAGCCAGGGCACTGACGACGCGCAGGCCCCGCCCCGTCTCGTCGTCCGGCCCCGCGGTCCTCAGCGCCGGCAGTTCGTGGTCGTCGTCGTCCACCTCGCACAGCAGCGTGTCCGCCCGCACCAGGCGCAGTTCGACGGGGCGGGCGTGGGAGTGCCGTACGGCGTTGGTGACGAGTTCGCTGACCATCAGCCCGGCGGCGTCGGCCTGCTTCGGCAGGCCCCAGTCGTGGAGCTGCTCACGGACCGCGGCCCGGGCCCGCCGGACCTCGGAGGGGTCGCGGGCGAGGCGCCACTCGGCGACCGCGTCGGGCCCGATCCCATTGAGCCGCGTCATCAGCAGGGCGACGTCGTCCTTGCGGCCGCCGCGGGTGCCCAGCGCGCGGATGATGGTGTCGCAGGCGTCGTCCATGGACGCGGCGGGGTGGGCGGCGGACTCGCACAGGGTGGCGAGGCCGACGCCGATGTCCTCGCCCCGCATCTCCACCAGTCCGTCGGTGCACATCACCAGCCGGTCGCCGGGCGCCACCGGCACCCGTACCGACTCGAAGGGCACCCCTCCGACGCCGATCGGCGCCCCGGTGGGCAGCTCGATCAGCTCGCTGGCGCCGTCCTCGGCGCGGACCAGCACCGGCGGGATGTGCCCGGCGTTGGCCAGGTGGAGTTCCCCGGCGATGGGGTCGTAGACGGCGTACAGGCAGGTCGCGAGGTGGGTGTCGCCGAGCCGTTGGGCGAGGTCGTCGAGGTGGCGCAGCAGTTGGGCGGGCGGCAGGTCGAGACCGGCCATGGTCTGGACGGCGGTGCGCAACTGACCCATCGTCGCCGCTGAGTTGAGACCGTGTCCCATGACGTCGCCGACGACGAGGGCGGTACGGGCGCCGGGCAGCTTGACCGAGTCGAACCAGTCGCCGCCGACGCGGCCGAGGAGGGTGCCGGGCAGGTAGCGGGTGGCGATGTCGCAGCCGGCCATGCGCTCGGGGATGTGCGGCAGCATGCTGTCCTGGAGCGTCTCGGCGACGTTCTCCTGGTACGTGTACATGCGCGCGTTGTCGAGCACGAGCCCCGCGCGGGCGGCGAGTTCGGCGCCGGTGACCCGGTCCATGTCGTTGAAGACGGCCCGCTCCGGGTGCCGGAGCAGGATCATGAAGCCGAGGACGACCTGGCGTGCCTTCAGCGGCACCAGCAGCATCGAGCGGCCCGTGATGAGCGGCCGGATGTCCCGCTTCTCGAACTGCGAGGCGATGGCGTGGCCCATCTCCTCGGTGATGCGCGGCACCAGGACCGGTTCGCCGCTGGTCATGCACTGGAAGAAGGGGGTGTGCGCCGGGAACGGCATGGCCTCGCCGACCGGTACGACGTCGTCCCAGCGGCCGGGTTCGTCGGTGTGCTCCAGGGCGACCCGGTGCCACATCGTCGTCGTGTCCGGCACGCCGTCGGGGAAGCCCTCGCCGGCGACGACCTGTTCGCGCAGATAGGTGCCGGCGACGTCGGTGAAGCGTGGCACGACCGCCCTGCTGACCTCGACGATGGTCCGCGAGAGGTCGAGCGAGGTGCCGATCGCGCCGCTGACCTCGTTGAGGAACTCCAGGCGTTCGCGGACGGCGGCGTACTCCAGGTCCTCCGCCTCGTCGCGCAGGTCGTCCGGCACCGGTTCGCCAGCGGCCAGGGCCCGGGCTGCCCGCTCGCGGCGCGCCCTGCGTTCGGCCCGCCGGGGCACGCCCCAGTCGGGGGTGACCGGCACCCGGTCGTTCTGGCTGAACTCCAGGACCGGATAGCCCAGTTCGAGGACCTGCGCGACGATGCGGGCGCTTTCGCCGACGCTCATGCTGGGCAGGATCTCGGGGAGGCGGCGGGCGAGTTCCTCGGCGCCGGGGAAGTCGGTGTGCAGCGCGAAAGCGGGCGCGATCCGCTCCACCGTGGCCGCGGGGGCGTCGCCGTCGCCGTAGTCCCGCCGCAGCCCGTCCGCGTCGGCGGCGAGCACCAGCAGTCGCTCCGGGCCCGGCCCCACCAGGGGGTACGCCCACCAGAGGACGTCGACACGCCGGTCGGCGGGCACGGTCAGCCGGGCGCGGCCCGCCGCCGGGTAGGACAGCCGCCCGTCGAGGGAGGACTCCAGGCCGGGCCCGAGGCCGTCGTAGTCGGCGTAGGTGCCGTAGGCCGGGTCGTCGTCGGTACCGGCCTCGGGAAGTACGCCGGAGACGGGCAGCAGGTCGGGGGCGGGCCGCCCGATCGCCTCCTCCTTGGGCAGGCCGAACAGCCGCCGTGCGCCGCGGCTCCAGTGGGAGACCAGTCCGTCGCGGGCCACCACGACGACGGCAAGTGGGACACGGCCGGTCACGGGATCGGGCGGCACTGCGCCGCGTCCGGCCGGGCGGCCGGGATGTGTGTCCCGCTCGGTGCCATGGTCCATGGCGTCAGGCCCTCTCTGCCCACGGCTCCGCAAGATCTGTGTCGCCGTCACCACCGTACGGCGGTGCCCGGTGACCATGTGCGGCAACGGGGGAATTGGTGGCGCGCGGACGCACCGGCGCGCGCGCCCGCGCGCCGGTGGCCGTCTCAGTCCTCGTGTCCGAGCTGCAGGTCGCGCTCCGTACGGCCGCCGCCGGCCACCTGGAGGACGGTGGCGACCGGCGGGTATCCGGCGGCGATGACGGTGTACTCGCCGGACGACAGGTCGACGAACCGGAAGGTGCCGTCGGGGCCCGTGGTCAGGGTGTCGACGACGTTGCCCGCCGCGTCGAGCAGCGTCACGCGCGCGTCCTCCACCGCCCGTCCGCCACTGGCCCGCACGGTGCCGCGCAGCACGGCGCCGCCGGCCAGCTCGACGTCCTGGCGGGTCTCGCGGGCGGCTTGGACGCTGACGGGCAGCGCGGCCGGGCGGAAGGCGGGGGCGCTGGCGGCGAGGGTGTACTCGCCGGCCACCAGATCGGTGATGACGTAGCCGCCCTCGCGTCCGCTGCGGGTGGTGGCGACGACCTCGCCGTGGACGTTGGTGAGGGTGACGATCGCGTCGCGCACCGGGCTGCCGTCGGCGGTGAACACGCCGCCGGCCAGGCGGCCGGCGCCGCCGAGGACCACGTCCAGGTCGACCGGGCGTTCGCCGACGGTCACGGAGACCGCCTGCGGCTGGTGGCCGCCGGCCGCGGCGATCAGGACGTACGCCCCGGAGCCGGGCGTGGCGAGGGCGTAGCGTCCGTCGTCGCCGCTGGCGCCCCGGCCGATCTGCTGTCCGCCGACGTCGATGAGGGTGAGCGCCGCGCGGGGCACGACGGTGCCGTCGGGGTGCTGCACGGTGCCGCAGACGGGGATGCCGCCGGCGTGCTGCGATCGGGCTTGGGGGACCTGGACGGTCGGCTGCGCGGTCTCCGGGTCGGTGACGGGGGCGTGGTGGGACACCAGTGGTTTCTCCTTGAGGAAGAGGGCGATGAGCAGTCCGAGGACGAGCACCGGCACCAGGTAGAGGAAGATCCGCGGCATGGCGTCGGCGTACGCCCCGATGTAGGCGTCGCGCAGCGCCGGGGGCAGGGAGTGGACGAGCTGGGGGGTGATGGCCTCGGCCTCGGGCAGTCCGGCGCCCGCCTCGGCGGGGACCCGGTCGGCCAGGGCGTCGGTGAGCCGGTCGGCGAAGAGGGTGCCGAAGACGGCGGCGCCGACGCTGCCGCCGATCTGCCGGAAGTAGTTGTTGGCGCTGGTGGCGGTGCCGAGGTCGGCGGGGCGCACGGAGTTCTGCACGGCGAGGACCAGCACGGGCATCACCATGCCGATGCCGGCGCCGAGGACGGCCATCCAGACGCTGTAGTGCAGCCGGGGGGTGTCGGCGTCGAGGCGGGAGAGCAGCCACATGCCGACGACGGACAGGGCGCTGCCGAGGATCGGGTGGGAGCGGTAGTGCCCGGTGCGGCTGATGAGCTGTCCGGAGACGATCGAGGCGACGACGATGCCGCCCATCATGGGCAGCATCAGCAGGCCGGACTCGGTGGCGCTGGCGCCGTCGACCATCTGCAGGAAGGTCGGCAGGTAGCTGGCGGCGCCGAACAGGGCGACGCCGATGACGAGGCCGACCAGGGCGGTGACGTTGAAGACGGAGTCCCGGAACAGCCGCAGCGGGATGAGCGGTTCGGGCGCGAAGCGCTCGGCGACCAGGAAGAGGAGGGTGGACCCGGCCGCTCCGGCGGCGAGTCCGAGGATGACCTCCGAGCCCCACGCGTACTCGGTGCCGCCCCAGCTGGTGAGCAGGACCAGGCAGGTGGAGGCGGCGGCGAGGAGCAGGGCGCCGAGGATGTCGAGGCGCGGCTTGACCCGTGGTCTGGGCAGCTTCAGGACGACGGCGACGACGGCCATGGTGACCAGGCCGAAGGGCACGTTGATGTAGAAGCACCAGCGCCAGGAGAGGTGGTCGGTGAAGTAGCCGCCGAGCAGCGGGCCGGCGACCGAGGCGAGTCCGAAGGCGGCGCCGATCAGGCCCATGAAGCGGCCGCGCTCGCGGGGCGGGACGATGTCCGCGATGATCGCCTGCACGCCGATCATCAGGCCGCCCGCGCCGACGCCCTGGATCGCGCGGAAGGCGATCAGCTGGTCCATGGTCTGGGCGCGGCCGGCCAGTGCGGAGCCGACGACGAAGACCAGGATGGCGAACTGGAAGACGCCCTTGCGTCCGAAGAGGTCGCCGAGCTTGCCGTAGATCGGCAGGCCGACGGTCGAGGTGAGCAGGTAGGCGGTGATCGCCCAGGACATCTTGTCCAGGCCGTGCAGCTCGCCGACGATCTTCGGCAGCGCCGTGGCGACGATCATCTGCTCCAGCGCGGCGAGCAGCAGCGCGAGCATGAGTCCGACGAAGACCAGACGCACCCGGCGAGGGCTCAGTGCGGCCCCCGGCTCCGGGCCGGGAGTGGGTGGCTGGGGAGGCGCCTGGGGTGCGGTGACCGGTTCGTCCTGCACCAGAGTGATCCCGCCCACGTCCCGCTCCCCTCGTCACACCTGCTCAGAATTGCCGCCTGAGGCGACAACTGCGAACAAGTGCGACGAGTTACGGAAAAGCGGCCGGTTCGACCGGAGATCACTCGAACCGGTGAGACGGCCAACGACCGCCTGCGGCTTGCCGTTTGGCCGCTTGCGGACGGCCTGCCGGGACTAGTTCTTCTCGACCTCGGCGGCGAGCCTGGTGAGCATCGCGTCGTAGATCCGGGCGAGCCCCTTGGGCGCGAAGGTCTTCTCGAAGAAGCCGCCGACGCCGCCGGCGCCCTGCCAGGTGGTGACGACCACGACCCGGGACTTGCCCTCGCCCGCGGGGGTGACCCGCCAGGTGGTGACCATGGAGGAGTTGCGGTCCTTCTCGACCAGCTCGCCGTCGGTCGGCTCGGTGACCTCCAGCAGGCAGTCGCGGACGCGCTTGCTGGTGGCCTGGAGCTTCCAGTGCACGAGGGTGCCCTCGCCGTCGCCGCCCTCCCGGACCTCGTACTCGCTGAAGTGCTCGGGGAGCAGCTTCTCGCGGCTGCCGCTGTAGTCGGCGAGGGTGTCGAACACCGTCTCCGCGTCCGCCGCGACGATCCGCTCCGTCTCCGCCTCGACCTGCGCCATCGGGTTCCTCCAGGGCCTGGTTCTCGGGGTCGGGGCAAGCCAACCACCCCGCCGCCCGGCCACCAAATCGGGGGGCGTGAAGCGGCCCCGCGCGACTGGGCCGCACGATCAAGGGAACAGGTGTTCTATTGTGTGGGCCAGTGCTACCGAGGAGGCGTCCATGCGCTGGGAGAACCTCACCGACTCCGACCACGCCCGAGCGGCCGGCCCCGCGCTGTTCGGGGCGGACGCGGTGACCGTCCGCACCTTCGACACGCCCGAGTTCCGCGGCGTCACCTTCCAC
The DNA here is from genome assembly GCF_042740985.1 of Streptomyces sp. NPDC058985. Lineage (NCBI taxonomy): Bacteria > Bacillati > Actinomycetota > Actinomycetes > Kitasatosporales > Streptomycetaceae > Streptomyces > Streptomyces sp. NPDC058985. The sequence goes on from NZ_JBHYJX010000019.1 coordinate 125,980, forward strand.
GAGGTCCGGGCCCGCTCGATCCTCAACCGCGTGCCGGGGGCCTCGCGCATGCCGTTCGAGTGGACCGTGAACCCCTACCGGGGCTGCACGCACGCGTGCGTCTACTGTTTCGCGAGGAAGACGCACAGCTACCTGGACCTCGACACCGGACTCGGCTTCGACTCGCAGATCGTCGTCAAGGTCAACGCGCCCGAGCTGCTCCGCCGTCAGCTGGCCTCGCGCCGCTGGCAGGGCGAGCACGTCGCGATGGGCACCAACGTCGACTGCTATCAGCGCGCCGAGGGCCGCTACCGGCTGATGCCCGGCATCATCGAGGCGCTCACCGAGCGGGCGAACCCCTTCTCGATCCTGACCAAGGGCACCCTGATCCTGCGCGACCTGGACCTGCTGACGCGCGCGGCGCGGGTGACGGACGTGGGGATCTCGGTCTCGGTCGGCTTCACCGACGCGGAGCTGTGGCGCACCGTGGAGCCGGGCACGCCCGCACCGGAACGCCGGCTGGAGGTCGTGCGGACCCTCGGCGAGCACGGCATCCGCTGCGGCGTCCTGATGGCGCCGGTGATTCCCTTCCTGGGCGACGAACCGGCCCAACTGCGCGCGACCGTGCGGGCGATCGCCGCCGCCGGGGCGACCTCGGTGACGCCCCTGGTGCTGCATCTGCGGCCGGGCGCCAGGGAGTGGTTCATGGCCTGGCTCGCCCGGCACCACCCGCACCTGGTGCGCCGGTACGAGCGGCTGTACGCGGAGGGTGCCTACGCCCCGAAGTGGTACCAGCGCCGGATCACGCGCCAGGTGCACGATCTGGCCCGCGAGTACGGCATCGGGCCCACGCGCGGGGGGATGCCGCGGCGGATCGCGGAGCCCGGGCCCGCACGGCCCGCCGAGGCCGCCGCCACAGTGCCGACCCAGCTTTCGCTCATCTAGGAGCGCGCAAGAGCATTAGAGGGCATCTTCCGGCCCAATTGGGTCAAGTATGAGCAGAATACGTTCCTCCAGGGGCGCTCCCCGGGACGATGCGGCGAGGACCGCGACCCGCGCGGACCGCAGCCCCGTCGCCGGAGGACGCCATGAGACAACGCGCAGCCGTGCTGTGCGGCGCCGCAGTCATCGCCGCCGGAAGTGTCACGGCCGTCCCCGCCGAGGCGAACGCGCCGCACTCCGCCGACACCCCGGCCGCCGCGTCCGCCGCGAAGCTCCAGTGGAAGAAGTGCGCCACGGAGGACTACCCGACGCTCCAGTGCGCGTCCCTCGAAGTGCCGCTCGACCATGCGCGCCCGCGCGGCAGGCAGATCACGCTCGCGCTGTCCCGCGTCCCGCACACCGCCGCGACGTACCAGGGCCCTCTGCTGGTCAATCCCGGCGGTCCCGGCGGCAGCGGGCTGACGCTCGCCGGGTTCGTGGCGTCCTCGCTGCCGGAGAAGGTCGCCGCGCAGTACGACGTCATCGGCTTCGACCCGCGCGGAGTGGGGAAGAGCAGCCCCGCCCTGAACTGCCGGCCCGGCCACTTCGACCCCGTGCGCCCCGACTCGCTGCCCGACACGCCCGACGTCGAGCGGGCCAACCTCGCCCGCGCGGAGGCGTTCGCCGAGGCGTGCGGCGACAAGTACGCGGACGTGCTGCCGTACATCGACACCGATAGTGCCGCCCGGGACGTGGACGCGATCCGCGCGGCGCTCGGCGCGGAGCGGGTCAACTACTTCGGCTACTCCTACGGCACCTATCTGGGCGCCGTCTACGCCAAGCTCTTCCCCGCGCGCGTGCGGCGCCTGGTCCTGGACTCCGTCGTCGGCCCGGACGACGTCTGGTACGACGCGAACCTCAACCAGGACCTCGCCTTCAACGACCGCCACCGGGCGTTCCTGGCGTGGATCGCCGAGCACGACACCGCGTACGGGATGGGCACCGACCCGGAGCGGATCGAGCGGCGGTGGTACGCCATGCGGACGGCGCTGGCGAAAAAGCCCGCGGGCGGGCGGGTCGGCGCGTCGGAGCTGGAGGACACCTTCATCCCCGGCGGCTACTACAACGGCTACTGGCCCTATCTGGCGGAGGCCTTCGCCGCCTACGCGAAGTCCGGGGACACGGACCCGCTGGTCGAGGTGTACGAGAACTTCGGGGCCCTGGACGCCTCGGGCGAGAACGGCTACAGCGTCTACACCGCCGTGCAGTGCCGCGACGCGGCCTGGCCGCGCGACTGGGACGAATGGCGCGGCGACAACTGGCGCCTGTACGAGAAGGCGCCGTTCATGGTCTGGAACAACGCCTGGTACAACGCGCCGTGCGCGTCCTGGCCCACGGGCGTGCGACGACCGGTGGACGTCGCCAACAGCGAACTGCCGCCCGCGCTGCTGTTCCAGGCGACCGGCGACGCGGCCACCCCGTACGAGGGCGCGGTCACCGCGCAGCGCCTGCTGCGCGGCTCCGCCCTCGTCGTCGAGGAGGGCGGCGGCAACCACGGCATCACGCTGAGCGGCAACTCCTGCCTGGACAAGCACCTGGCCGCGTACCTGACCGACGGCACCGTGCCACGCGGCACGGGTGAGGCGGACGCGGGTGGGCCGGACGCCGTGTGCGCGGCCCTTCCCCAGCCCGAGCCGCTGGAGTCCAAGGCGGCTTCGACGTCCGCCCGCGGCTCGACGCTGCACAGGCTGCTCGGCTTCCGCCGCTAGTCTTCCGAGTCAGGAATTCCGTTCAGATGTGTAGGGTTGCTTGGTGGCACGTACTGGGCGGCCGAAGGCCGAGTTGATCCTGTCGGATGAG